>CAYNUX010000016.1:0-22378 GCA_964400115.1 uncultured Cytophagia bacterium | reverse complement strand
GGTCGAAACATGGGCAATATGCAATTTCGCCCCGGTCAGGCGCACCAGGCTCAGATCCCGATGCACCATAGTCTCCTCGCTGGCATTAGGAATACCGTGCATGCCCAGGCGTGTGGATTGAAAACTTTCGTTCATTTCACCTTCGGCCGAGAGAGAGAGATCCTCGCAATGCGATATGATCAGCGCCTTGTACATCGTCGCGTATTCCATTCCTCTGCGCATCACCTGCGCCTGGGAAACCGGGGCATCATCGTCAGAGAAAGCAATGGCTCCGGTTCTCAGCAACTCGGCCATTTCGGTGATCTCTTTTCCCTGACGGCCTTTACTCAGAGCGGCAACAGGAAGCAACTGAACCATTTCCGGTTCAGATCTCTTGAGCGCAAAACGCACACCTTCCTGGGTATCTCGTACCGGCAGTGTATCAGGCATGGCGCAGAATGCGGTAATTCCGCCAGCCAGCGCGGCCTGACAAGCGCTCTCGATGGTCTCTTCATCCTCTCTGCCGGGTTCGCGCACATGTACATGCATATCGAGCAAGCCCGGGATCGCCAGATAGCCCTTGGCCTCTACGACCTGACCCTTGAAACCAGAAGAATCGATCTCTCCTTTTTCTCTGATGACACCATCCACGATCAACAGGTCATGATCCTGCCAGTCATTATTCTGTACATCGAATACACGGCTGCCTTTGATTAAAATTTTATCCGCTGACGAACGTTTCACAGGGTCATGCCTCCCACTTTTCCTCTACTTTGTCTTCATTGCCACTTAATAAATAAAGCACAGCCATGCGCACTGCCACGCCATTGGCGACCTGATCCAGGATAACAGCCTGTTGTGAATCCGCCACGTCACTGTCGATCTCGAGACCCCGATTCATGGGACCGGGGTGTAGAATGAGCAAATCTTTTTTAGCCTTTGCCACTCTTGCCCGGGTAAGTCCAAACTCTGCACGATATTCTCGCACAGACGGAAACAAGCCTTTATCCTGTCTCTCCAATTGAATACGAAGAACATTCACCACATCTGCCCATGCCAGCGTGTCATCCAAATCATGTGAAACTTTGGCGCCCAATTGATCAACATCCATCGGCATCAACGTTTGCGGGCCACACAATCTGACTTTTGCGCCCAACCTTTTCAAACCATAGATATTGGAACGAGCCACACGACTATGGGCAACATCGCCAAGAATCGCCACTTTGAGGTGTTCAAAAGAGCCATAGTGATCACGCATGGTCATCATATCCAGCAATGCCTGAGTGGGGTGTTCATGCATCCCGTCTCCGGCATTGATAATCGCAGCATTGACACATTTGGTTAAAAAAAGCGGGACCCCGGATGCTTTATGCCTGACAACAACCATATCGATGTTCATGGCTTCAATATTTTGGATCGTATCGCGCAGGGTTTCACCTTTTTTCACCGACGACGTCGAGGTGGAAAAATTCACAGAATCAGCTGACAACCGTTTTTCGGCCAACTCGAAAGAGATGCGGGTTCTTGTAGAGGGTTCATAAAACAGATTGACCACGGTTTTGCCCCGCAGGGTAGGGACCTTGGGTATGGGTCTTTTTAGAATTTCTCTAAAAGTCGCTGCGGTATCGAGAATCGTGGTGATATCTTCTCTGGGTACCCCCTCCAGACCAAGCAGGTGACGAATCGAAAGAGCCATCTATTTATTCTCCTCAGGTGCTTGTACCAAAAGAACCGAATCTTCTCCATCCACTTCGCGCAGCTTTACCATGACCTCCTCTCCAACCAGAGTGGGAATGGATTTGCCGATATAATCGGCTTTGATGGGCATTTGCCGATGCCCGCGATCCACCAAAACCGCCAATTGTACGCTTGCGGGTCTGCCAAAATCGAGCAAAGCATCGAGCGCAGCACGCGAAGTTCGGCCCGTATACAAGACATCATCGATCAGGATAACATGTTTTTCATCGATATTAAATGGTATTTCAGAGACCTGTACATCCGGTTGTTTGAGGCGGTTGCGAAAATCGTCACGATACAAGGTGACATCCAATGAGCCCAGGGGTACAGATTTGTTTTCGATGGCATCGATTTTCTCCTTAAGTCGATGGGCGATCTCTACACCCCGGCTACGGATTCCAACCATAACCACTTTATCGACACCCCGGTTACGCTCGATGATTTCATACGCCAGCCGGTTGATCGTGCGATCCAATCCGGATTCGTCAATAATCGTTGCAATGACTTTCATAAATCGTCTTTCACAAAAAAAGTCCTTCTCCGCCAGGCTCGAGAAGGACCACTCCTTTTTCTCCCCCAGGGAGATCTAGCTATTTTATCCTGATATTTTACAAATAAACCATAATAGATGCAAGCCATTTTTATCGTCTCTCAATCCGTGTTCGAAATCTCTTTTGACCAGAGACTTGATCAAGATTTTTTTCTGCAACGTGAAAATCTATATGTTCAAAAAAAGCAATCAATTTCGTCCCCAAAAAACAAGAAAATGGCTTGATTCTTTAGTGGATTATTACTAGAATTCTATTATCATAAAGGGGAAGACGGGAACTGAATACAGACATCAGTGACAGGCTTCCATAAAGAAAAGTGAGATTTTGCATGACGCAGCCCATACGAGCAATTGCAATATGTTTGCTTTTCCTATGTCCGGCAATTCTGCTAGCTGCCCCCGAAAGAACCATCGAAAGGGGGATCGGATTGGATTTTGCCGCTGGCCGGCTCATGGGAGGAGACGATGGATCCACTATCCGTCTATTATCAGGACTGGCTTTTTCCCACTATTTTAGCAACCAATTTGCCATGCGTATGGCATTAAACTATGGCGCTGTCACTCCTAGGCAGGGTTCATCACTGTTTTCTGCTGCGAATGAGCCCAAAGTTAAAACCATTTTACTCACCCCCTCTTTACACGCAGACTTTTACTGGCCCAAAACACAACAATGGCAACCATTCTTTCAGGCAGGAACCGGACTTTTGGTTTGGGATGTTCGCAAAGAGATAATGGACAAATCCCTTTTCAGCGATGGCCTGTTCTATGGCAAAAGCATTTATGACGGCCCACAATTCTCGATGACGGTGATATTTGGTGCAGGAGTGCAATATCGTTTGAATGATCACTGGATATTAAAGAGTGGTCTGAGTTGGACCCACATATTCGACCAAAGACAGGACAATATTGGTATCGATGACGCCAACAATACACTTTTGGAGATCAAACTCGGTATCGACTATCTCTTTAGAGGTCCCAAAGACAGTGATGGCGATGGCATCTATGATGAACTGGATGCGGATCCTTATAACGCCGAAGATTTTGATGGTTTTCAAGATCACGATGGTGCCCCTGATCTAGATAATGATCTCGATGGTGTTCCGGATGAATTCGATCAAGCCCCTCTGATTCCGGAAGACCGGGATGGTTTTCAGGACGAGGATGGTATCCCGGATCCGGACAATGACTGGGATGGTATCCTGGATATTAACGATGCCGCCCCCAATGAACCCGAAGACTTTGATGGTTACCAGGATGAAGACGGAGCACCGGACAATGATAACGATGGAGATGGCGTACCAGATCTCGTAGATCTGTGCCCCGAAGAAGCAGAAACCTATAACGACTACCGAGACGATGATGGATGCCCGGATGAAAAACCAGCCCAGTTTGTTGAGCAGGGCAAAAGCATTGTTTTGCCGGGCATAAAATTCGAATCCAACAGCGCCAAACTAAGACCGGACAATGATAACGATGGAGATGGCGTACCAGATCTCGTAGATCTGTGCCCCGAAGAAGCAGAAACCTATAACGACTACCGAGACGATGATGGATGCCCGGATGAAAAACCAGCCCAGTTTGTTGAGCAGGGCAAAAGCATTGTTTTGCCGGGCATAAAATTCGAATCCAACAGCGCCAAACTAAGACCGGAATCATACCCCATATTAGAAAATGTTTACGAATCGCTATATGCCAATCCAGAGATCAACATCCGCATTATCGGATATACGGACAATGTCGGAAGCAAAGAGTACAATCTACAATTATCTCTGGAGCGGGCCAACACCGTAAGAAATTATTTGTTGAGCAAGGGGATTGATAGCAGCCGTATTCAGGCTGAAGGCAAAGGAGAAGACAGTCCCGTGGCCAGCAATGAAACAGAGGCAGGAAAAAGCCAGAACAGGCGTATCGAGTTTCGCCGTATGGATTAGGGAGCATCATTCGATCATCCGCAGGAGGTACATTATGGCAAAATATGACAAAGCCTTTGGAGAGGGGCAGGTAGCTTTGGTCTTTTTCCATGACAAACCTGCCTTTTTTATCCGCATAGAAAATATCCAACCGGATCAGAAAAAGGGATGGTGGCATGTAAATTTTATCACCCTGTCCATCCCGACAAGTCAGATGACATGGATTCTGAGTGACGATCAAATCCGTGGTGATGAATTTACCATGCAAGGAAATCCGATTCGCCTGGAACGGGTGGAAACACCTCACAATCGTTTTGACCAGACAGAGAGCGAGTCGTTTAAGGCCCCTCGCAAAGAAAAATCCGCATCCAGCCAGGCCAATATTGTTTCCCTTTTCGGAGATGAAGAGGACGAATAGCCTCAACCAGAGACAATCATCCTTTTTACGAAAAAAGAACTTGTCTTTCCCTCAACACCTCAAAATTTTCGTCATCCACCCAAACCTCGACCGGCTTCGGACGTGTATTATAATTCGATGCCAGCGTATATCCATAAGCCCCGGCAGTCATAATGGCGATCCGGTCTCCTCTTTCCAGCGGCATTAATTCCCGGTTCTGAGCGAAAAAGTCACCAGACTCACAAATGGGGCCCACGACATCGACGACTTGGGCTCCGTTGCTGCTTTGGCTCACAGGCAGGATCTCGTGATAGGCCCCATATAAAGAGGGCCGAAGCAAGTCGTTCATGGCGGCATCGACGATGATAAATGTTTTCCCTTTGGTCACTTTGCGATACAAAACATTACTCAGCAAAGCACCGTTTGGACCGACAATTGCGCGCCCCGGCTCCATCAGGATTTCGCAACCGGTTTTTTGTAAAACAGGAATGGTCTGTTCAGCAATCGTTTTGGGATCAACCGTAAAAGGATCACCATCATCCGCCAGTACGCGATGGTAATCCACCCCGATTCCACCCCCCAGATCGATATGATCGACATGAATACCCTGGTGTTTGAGATCCAGGACGAGATTGGCCAGTGTTTCGGCACTTTTTTTATATGGCAAAGAGTTGGCGATCATGGATCCCAGATGATTGTGCACACCGACTATTCGTAACGATTTTTGCTGCGCCGCCCATTGAAACCCGGCCATTGCCTCCTCAAGCCCAATACCGAATTTGTTGGCTTGTTTTCCGGTCGTCAAATAGGGATGGCCTTCGATGTCGATGTCAGGATTGATACGAATGGCTATAGGAGCGATTTTGTTCATACCCGCAGCGATTTCTGCAATGACCTGTAATTCCTGCCTGGATTCCACATTGATCGCCAGGATATTTTTCTCTATGGCAAGTGTTATCTCTTGGTCGGTTTTACCGACACCGGCAAAGACGATTTTTTTTGGCGAAAAGCCGTTATCCAGTGCCAATTGCAATTCACCTCCGGATACGACATCTGCACCGGCCCCCAGCTCAGCCAAAAGACGAAGGATATGAGGCGCAGAGTTTGCCTTGAACGCGTAACAGATTCGGTGTTGAATTCCGCTAAAGGCTTTATCGATCCTGGCAAAGTTTTCTGTGATACCGTTTTTGCTGTAAACATATGCCGGAGTTCCCACTTTATCAGCAATAGCCTCCAGTGCCACAGATTCACAATACAGTTTTTTTCCTCGATACAAAAAGGGATTCATTATATACTCCAATCGTCTTTGGTCAATAAAAACGTGCATTATTGGTTGGTGTATGCGGGTATCTCTATATCATTACCCTCATTAGGCCAGCGCGACCTTATTTTTATGGTATCCGGATAGACATAATATCGTTCAGAAGGAACAAACGGAAACGCTTCCCCCATCGAATATTCGCCATCTCTGTCCGCATCATGAAAGAGCGAGATCACATATTCGCCTGGCATCAAGTTTTCAAACCGATAAGGTCCGGGAGACTGTAATATCAGAATTGACTGTTCTGCGCTTTGATTTTTTGCCATCATCACATAAGGTCCATCCGCACGGGTATCGGCATCTGTCAGGGACCCGAGAATTTCTGAAAGCGTATCCGGCTCTACGGTATAAAACCATTTTTCGAACAGGGTATCAGCCAACGCATTTCCGAACAGATCCGTGACCCTTTCGACATCGAGAGAAAGGGTGTATCTCATAAAGGGTTTCAATGAATCTCTGGGCACAAACACCATTTTGGCAAGGTGAGGCCAAGACAATGTTCCTGGCACCTGGTTTCCCGATGTATCCACAATGGAAAATGTTTGGCTGATCGTGCTCGAATCCATGCTTTCGGAAAACACCACTCCCAGGCTATCCATCAAGGGTACATTATAGCTGCTATCTGAGGGTTGCATAAACAGATAACGAGGAGACGTCGTATCGATCTTGCTCGTTCCCTGAAAAATGATAGACTTGCCCGTATCTGCAAGTGCATGACCATTCAAATCGTTTCCGTGTTGAAAAGCAAGCTCATAGCTGGTATCCTTTAGGGCTTTTGTTGTCAAATGAGCATAAGCGGAATTTCGAGGATCCTGGTAGGCATCCAGAATATCGACCGATGAAAAAGGACCTTTCAGCGAAATATTTTCCTTATATAACAAAGGCTCGGCCTGCATGGGCTCTGAAAATGCAAGGGCAATATGATGGCGATCAGATGGCCGGGCAGACATAAGGACAGGGGCTGTGGTATCCCGACGGCTCACTCTCAAGGCCAATGGAGAATTGGAAACCAGAGAATCCACCATAATGTCCCCTGGCGCGACACCCAGCTCGTCATATGCGACGTCATAGGTCCCATTTCCGTCGCGATCCAGAACAGCAAACACCCGATAAGTACCCCGGGCCATGTAAAGCAAAGAAAACGTCCCGTCTTTACCCGCCTGGGTAATATACAGGGGTTCATGTATCCCTGGATTGGGCTGTGCCTTTTCCGACAAATCGTACGCCCAAATCTGTACGGCCTCTGGTCGGGCAGGCTCCTTTACCCAGACGCGCCCCTCGATTCTACCGACATCCAGGTGTTCACCTGTGGTAAATGCCAGGGTAAACGAATCTTCCATGATATTGTTTCGCCGGTCCTTGGCCCCGGCTCCCACGGTTATGACATAGGTACGATCCACATAGAGCGGTTCTTTAAATTCAATGATCATACGCCTGCCCTTCCATGAAACCGAATAACGGGAATAGGGCGTGATAAACAAGGTCTCCTCGACAGAACGCTGCTCCACAGGCTCGCTGAATTCAATCTCGATGTGTATATCCTGTGCAACATTTATCGAATCCATACCTGGTTGTGTTCGAACGATCATGGGAGGGGTTCTGTCTACCGGCCCGCCCGGGGGGAACGCCTGCTTGGCGCAACCAATGACCAGCACGATCAAAGAGAAAAGGATAAAAATGAAACGTTTTTGTCTGTTTCGATGTTTATTCAAGTGACCACAGGCTCCATTTGCATAATCTTGAATCTATTCAATCCAGAACCGAATTTCAAGATATATTTTCAAGAGTTTATGTGAAAAATGGGTTTACGCAACCGGATGACATGACGGTATAGATTTAAGGGAAAATAGTTGTAATCGTGCGTCAAGTCACGTCGGGTTTGCCAGAAAATTGTTAGGTTTGAAACGTAAAATCACCCTTGGATATCACATGAAGATTATATTCAACATTTTGATATTTACTGTTTCTATATGCATCGCTTCATCAAACGGATCACAAAGCACTCTCTCCTCGGTGATAAATATCAGCTGGGACGCGGTGACCACGGACACGAGCGATCAAACAGAGAATGGAACCATCTACTATACCGTGTATGGAGATTCTATTCCCTCATTCACGCCCGGTGAAGAAAATGTGCTCGGCGCTACCCAGGAAACAAGCTTTAGCCATGTCACCACAGGGGAGAGTGAGTCCTATTACGTCATTACCGCGACCGATGAATACGGAAACACTTCAGAACTCTCTCACCTCCAGGGGTCTGCTCCGTTTGTTTTATCCGAATTGACCGTGCTTTTGCAAGGAGCCTATGATGCGGAAGGAGACAGCATGATCACTCTGCTCGGCCAGCAAGGATTTATCCCCTTAACATCGCCATACCAGGAATCTCCCCGCGCGGTAACAGAAATGTCGGCAGATATCGTAGACTGGTTACTCGTTCACTTGCGCGACCCGGAGACACATGATGTACTGGCCTCGAGGTCCTTGTTGTTGCGCAAAGACGGCAAGATTGTCGAAGTGGACGGAACCAATGCTACCTTGGGTTTTACAAATCTTGCTGCCGGAGAGTATGAAATCGTCATCAAACACCGCAATCATCTCAGCATCATGTCTTCCCAGGTGATCAGCCATAGCGCCGATGTTGTGGCCCAATATGACTTTAGCGATACACAAGAAAAAAGCTATCAAGACGGATCGACCTTTCTCAATGAAAATGCGTATGGCATGATCAGCAGCGACGCCAATGGCAACGGGCAGGTTCAGGTGGATGACAAAAACATTGAATGGCGCGAACAGGTCGGCCGTGCAGGGTATTGGCAGGCTGATTTCAATCTCAACGGCCAGGTTCAGATCGATGACAAGAACGATCACTGGCGTAATAATGTAGGCAAGGGAACCCAGGTTCCCTGAATGAATCACGATTTAAGAACAGATCCAGCATCCTTTGTCAGGCAACCGCAATCTAGTGGCAGTAAGGAGACGTTATGAAACGAGCGTTATGGATTTTATGCGCGGTTGTGATGGTTTTGAGCACAACATCCAAGAGTCAGACTCTGACGTTTGGATTTGCCAACGGTACCGTAACCGGAACCAGTCCCCAGGTGTATGAATTTGATATTACGGTTTATGCCAGTGCTGCAGGATACAAGGCCGGTGATATCGGGGTATATTTTAATTATAATACGGCCGGGTTTGGGTCAGATATATCAAATACGAACAAAATGACATCCGCACTGGGAACTCATTTTACTAATGGTGTTTATTACATTATTGAAAACGACAACACCTCCAGTCGGGCTGCCATTACCATGGCCTATCCCCTGACAGGCACTGAAACATTTGCGATTGAAATCCCCACGACTCCCACGGTCTTGTTTCATATCGAAATCGAGATTCTCGATCCCGATCAAACCGCGGGTTTGAGTTTCGAGCCGCCATTAATGCAGGCGGTAGACTATACCGGGGCCAGCATTTTCACTCTGGTGGCCACCGACACCGACGATCATACCTTGCCCGTGGAATTATCCACCTTTGATGCTGCCATTGAAAAAAACAATGTCAAAATCAGGTGGATCACAGAGAGTGAAATCAACAATGCCGGTTTTCATCTCTATCGTTCAAAGGCAACAGATGGCCCCTTTGAGCAAATCAATGGCGCCTTGATTCCCGGAGCCGGAAATTCCACGGAACCCAGAGAATACAGCTTTATCGACAACCGGGTAGAACCGGATCAAGACTATCACTATAAACTGGCGGATGTGGATATCTATGGCAAAACCCAGTGGCATGGTCCTATTTCTGTCAATACGGCAGCATTGAACATCCCTGATGAATATCAATTGAAACAAAATTATCCCAATCCATTCAATCCGACCACCACCATCCAGTATGCATTGCCGGAAGATCAACATGTGCAGCTGGAGATATTCAACACCCGAGGAGAAAAAGTAAAAACCCTGGTCAATGCTTTCAAGGCTGCCGGAACCTTTCAGATTCAGTGGGATGGGTCGGATGATCAAGGCACATTGATGCCAACCGGACTCTATTTTTACAAATTAAAAGCAGGATCCTTTCAACATATACGCAAAATGCTATTTACAAAATAGATCGGGTTGGCCCAAAATGCTAAAAACTTGAAAGGTAACCGCCAGACCATGCGTTATGAAAATAAAAAGGGGACATTTTATGGAGAGAAAGCGTGTCGAAAATTTTCAGGATCTGGTTGTCTGGCAAAACAGTCATAAGCTCGTACAAATCATCATAAACAAGGCCAAAAAATTCCCAAAAAAAGAATTTAGCGTGTTGGGCAGACAAATGTGCCAGAACAGCATTTTGTTGCCCATTCATATAGCGAGAGGCTTTAAAAAGCGCAACACCAAAAACAAATCCTATTTTTACCGGGAAGCACTCTTTGCCATCGAGACCATCAGATATGAAATCATATTAACGTCCGATTTGGGGATATATCGGGATGCCAAAGAAGACTTGGAAAAATGTGATCAGGTGGAACGGATGATGAAGCGGCTTATCCGGTCAGTCACATCAAAACCCTGACCGACGAGAGTTATTTGAAAATAAAAGATAGAGCGGGGCAATCCGGGATTGCCCCTTTTTTTTTGCTCTTCTCTCTCCGTCAAATATCAATTACTTGACTCTGTCGACAAGCAAATACACTGTAGCCAACTGGGAGGCGGCAACAATGATATCCTTGGTCAGCTCCCACCAATCGCGGGGTGGTTTTTCCGGTACAAAGATCTCATCTCCGTCATAGATTATCGTATCTCCGTCCGGATCCATCCATTCCCCGGTCTTTGACTTGATGATGCGAGTTTTTCGCGTCAGTGCATTCCAGTTATACCCGCCAGCCAGGGTCAGATAATAATCCAAATCCTGATCCGGACGATAGGGGTACAGACCAGGGGTCACCACCTGCCCCACCACCGAAACGGTCAACCCCCGAGTGGGGATGATAATGGCATCTTTGTCTTTGAGCACAATATCGTGCCGTTTATCATGTTTTCTAAAAAGTCTTTTAAAATCTACAGGCATCAATCCGGATCGTTCGCGATATTTAAATTTAAAGTATTCACGTTCGATTTCGGTCATCTCCTGAGGCCGCATGGTCAGGAGGCGTTCGAACTCGGGGTCGGTCTTTTTTTGCATGGATGTTCTCAAGACATAGGCTTGATCGAGGGCGGCGAGTTCGGTGAATCCACCGGCACGCTCGACAACATCGGACAATAGAGTGTGGCTATCGATGGCATAGTTTCCTGGATAGCGTACCTGCCCTTCGATTTCGACATCATATTTCAGGTGGTAATCGGAAAGAGCAGAAACAAAGATACGGTCATCGGGATGCAAATCCCTGTCCAGAGTCGTATGCAGGTCGGGTGTACCATAGAGGGGCAACTCCAACGTCACAGGATCACTCTTTGTTTCGAATCTTATCAACTGCAATTCACTTGAATCGGCATCGAAGCGCAAGCCATGTGCCATATCGAGCAGATCGCCAATGCAGTCGCCGGGTACAAATTCGTATTCACCCGGATTATTGACCGCCCCGTCGATTTCTACCATTCCGGCCCGGGGATGGATAAAGGGCACCATGATCACATCTCCATCCAGCAGATACGGATTACTCTTCATTTCACCCAGCAAAAAAGCCCGTTTCAAATCGGCAAAGACCTTTTCTCCTTTCTGACGCTGTACCACAATACGACGCCAGGAAGGACGTGGATCAAAACGTTGTAATCGTTGAGACGATTTGCTGGGGGGAGCCAATTCCTGAAAAGGTTGTCGTCGGGATGATTCCGGGGGTGTGGCAAGGTTCAATTCGGTTGTATCAGAAGAAGCAAAACCCCCGGCCAGCGCAATAGCATCCGATGTTCTCGACATTGCGTCTACAGTATAGAGACCAGGATTTGCCACCGCCCCGGTCACGGTGACCCTGAATTGTCGTAATTCGAGCAAATAAATGGTGATGGTAACGGTATTGAAACGCGTTTGTACAGCATCTCTGATTTCATCGCGCGCTTTGACCAGTAAAGCTTCGGCAACCTGAACCTGTCCAACATTGGGAATATAGACAAACCCTTCAGGATTGACCGTGATTTCGTGTTCAACATCCTCTCTTCCGATGATCGACACCAGGAAAACATCTCCGGGACCGACAATATATTCCTGAGGATCTATTTTTGTTTCCAGAATCGGTCGGGTTCTGGGTGAAATACTTTTTGAGGGTTCCTGCATCTTTTTCAACTGCTCGAGATCAGACAGGCTGGCAGGCATGTTTTGACTAAAAACCGTTGATATTAAAAAAAACAGAATTGATAAAGCCGAGAGTTTCATATTGTCCTTTTTCCTTGGCTGATGGATTTAAAAACATCAACAATCCTTTTTGCTGCATGTCCATCCCATAAGGGAGGAATCTGATGTCCATCGGGTTTGTCAGACCAAATCCGGGCAAAGGCGTCTAAAATTGCGTTCGAATCCGAGCCCACCAATTGATTGGTACCCATTTCCACCGTTATTGGGCGTTCGGTATTTTCCCGCAAGGTAATACATGGAATACCCAAATAGGTCGATTCTTCCTGAATACCACCCGAATCGGTGAGTAATAACCGGGCTTGACTCATCATTCTCATAAAGGAAAGATATCCTAAAGGATCGATAATATGCAGATTTTTCATTTCTCTGATCCTGGGCTCCAAACCAAATTGAATCAGCATCTTTTTCGTACGGGGATGAATCGGAAAATAGACCGGACATTTTTTTTGAATTTGATCTATGGCGTTAAAAATCCCGCGCAAAATCGTCATGTTATCGACGTTTGAAGGGCGATGAAGAGTCATCAAGGCGTACTCGCCGGACTGTGCATTCAACTCTTTCAGGATATTCGACGCCTTTGCCTTTTCCAAGTGTTCTACCAGCGAATCGATCATGACGTTCCCAACAAAATGGATCTTTGTATCGCTGACGCCCTCTTTTTTAAGATTTTCCATCCCGCTGTGCTCGGTCACAAAGAGCAGGTCGGAAATAGCATCGGTCATGATCCGATTGATCTCTTCGGGCATTGAACGATCAAAGCTTCGCAATCCCGCCTCTACATGAGCGACAGGAATATGCAATTTAGAGGCCACGAGCGAGGCTGCCAGCGTAGAATTCACATCGCCCACCACCAGTACCCAATCAGGTGTTTCCTGCAAAAACACCTTTTCCAGCTCGACCATGACGGCTGCGGTTTGTTTGGCATGCGTACCTGATCCAACACCGAGATAGAGGTCGGGTTCGGGCATATTCAATTCTTGAAAGAATATTTTTGACATTTTCTCATCATAATGCTGGCCGGTATGGATAAGAAAAGGGTAAATATACTCAGTCTTTTCAAAAAGCCGGTGTATTGGCGCGACTTTCATAAAGTTGGGTCGTGCACCGACGATACTCGTTATTTTAAACACCTGCTCCCCCTAAACCTGTTGATAATGAGACTTGTAATATTCAAGGTATTCGCCGGTTTTTATTTTTTCCCACCATTCAGTATTCTCACGATACCATTGAATGGTCGACTTTATTGCGTCTGTAAACGAAAAGGACGATTGCCACCCCAATTTTTGCATTTTTTCCGTCTCAACAGAATAGCGTCGGTCATGCCCCAGACGGTCTGCGATGAAGGTCTTTAAAGAAGCGGGCTTGTCCAGTTCCTGAAGAATGAGATCTGTGATTTCCAGGTTCGTCATTTCATTGCCACCGCCGACATTATAAACCTCTCCCTCCTCTCCCTTGGAGATGAGAAAGTCAATAGCATCGCAATGATCCACAACATAGATCCAATCGCGCACGTTTTTCCCGTCTCCATAAATGGGGAGCACCTTGTCTTCGATGGCATTGGTAACAAAAAGGGGGATCAATTTTTCAGGATATTGATACGGTCCATAATTATTGGAACAGCGAGTAATAATCACGGGCAAGCCATAGGTCTTGAAATACGAAAAAGCCAGTCTGTCAGCTCCGGCCTTGGAGGCAGAATAGGGACTGGAGGGTTCGAGCACATCAGTCTCTTTGAAGGAGCCCTTTAAAATACTGCCATAGACTTCATCCGTGCTGATCTGGATGAATTTTTTGATTCCGGATTTTCGGGCCGCTTCCAGCAACACAAAAGCACCGTAAACATCGGTTTTGATAAAATCATCAGGAGAGCCGATGGATCGATCGACATGGCTCTCTGCAGCAAAATTCACCACAATATCGATGTCGGGCATCAGACTTTTAACCAGATCGCTATCGCAAATATCGCCTTTGATAAATCGATAGTTGGATTTTTCCTCTATTGCAGAAAGATTTTCAAGATTACCTGCATAGGTCAATTTGTCGAGATTGGTAATATGGATCTCGTCTCCATACTTTTGCAGCAAATAATGGATATAATTGCTACCGATAAAACCGGCACCCCCGGTCACCAGATATCGCTTCATTTTCTACTCCCTTTTACTGTGGTATTCTATAGCGGGATACAGAACAAAAAAATACAACTCTTATCTTAAAAAGTCAAACCTATTCTCACCCGCCTTCTGATAACTATACGTTACAACCATACTTAATGCAGACCTCGAGATCTGACAAGACATTGAAATTTTGAAATAAAAATATTATATTGATAAACTATTAAAAGCAAAGAGGCAAAAATGTCACAACCAGATCATTTTCGAATCGCGCTTGCGCAACACAATTCTATTGTCGGCGATCTGCCGGGCAACAAGAAACGCGTTCTTTCTTTTATGGAACAGGCAACAGATCACCAATGTGATTTGATCGCTTTTCCTGAACTCTTTATCTGCGGATATCCACCGGAAGATCTTGTTTACCGGAAACGTTTTCTTGCGGATCAAAAGGAGATGCTCACAGAGATTGCCCAACAAACAGGCGGTATGGTCACAGTGATCGGATTCATCGATTACGACGATGAAAATGTATATAACGCTGCAGCAGTGATGCAAAATGGTAACGTACAGGCTATTTACCACAAAATCAACTTGCCCAATTACAGCGTCTTTGACGAAGAGAGATACTTTACCGCCGGAGCGCGTCCCCTGGTCCTGGATATCGAAGGTTTTCACATCGGTATCAGTATTTGTGAGGACATCTGGGTCGCGGGCAGTGCTCCCGAGGCAGAGGCTTTTGTGGGAGACGCGCACCTTTTGTTGAATATTTCTGCTTCGCCCTATTATAAAAACAAAGGACAAGAACGACTGGATCTCATGCGGTCGAAGGCAGAACACACGGGTACAGTGGTCGTCTATAACAACCTGGTCGGGGGACAGGATGAACTGGTATTTGATGGCCAGAGTCTCATCGTACATCCCGATGGATCTGTGCTGGCTTCAGGCAAACCGTTCGAGCAGGATCTGGTTCTTTGTGATATTCCAAAATCAGAGCTAAAGCCTTTTCGCGAACAGGAACACGTCCTTTGTGCGGCGAAATCCTTTATCAATCCCTATTCGGGAATCCAAACTTGTCATTTAACCGTGCCCTTTAAAGAGCGGGATCCCGTTGAATCGCTCAAACGGCCTGTCCAGGAACTGGAAGCTGAAATCTATCAGGCCCTGGTTCTCGGACTGCGCGATTATGTACATAAAAACGGATTTAAAAAAATCACTCTCGGGCTGAGCGGAGGAGTGGATTCGGCTCTGGTGACCATCCTGGCGCACGATGCTCTGGGTGCTGAAAATGTCATTGCCGTGAGCATGCCCTCCCAATATTCTTCCGAGGGCAGTATATCGGATTCCGAACAATTGACCCAAAACCTCAATGTCAGATTCATCAAATTGCCCATAAAAAATATTTTCAAGAGTTATTTGAAGCAAATGCAACCCTATTTTGAAGGATTGGCCAGCGATATAACAGAAGAAAATTTGCAAGCCAGAATAAGGGGAAATCTCTTGATGGCGTTTTCCAATAAATTCGGCTGGCTGGTTTTAGCAACCGGAAACAAGAGCGAAGTCAGCGTGGGGTACTCTACGATTTATGGAGACATGGTCGGTGGATTTTCACCCCTCAAAGATGTTTATAAAATGATGGTCTATCGGCTCTGCCGGCATCGAAACAATATTGCCGGTTACGATATCATTCCCGAGGCAATATTGACCAAAGCACCCTCTGCAGAATTGCGACCGGATCAAAAGGATGAAGATTCGTTGCCCCCTTATGAAATGTTGGACAAAATCCTGGCATTCTATGTGGAACAAGAGCAGGGTGTAGATGAAATCGTAGAACGAGGATTTGACCGCGATATCGTACAAAAGGTGGCAAAGTTGGTGGATGTCAATGAATACAAACGGCGCCAGGCAGCTCCGGGAATCAAAATCACACCCAGAGCCTTTGGCAAAGACCGGCGCATGCCCATCACTAATCATTACCGTGCAAAATAAAGGACTTGACTTTTTTCTTCATTCTGTTTATAATTAAACAGCGTTCTGAATTACATTCACCCGCAACCTGTTATTCAGCCTGCCGATTTTTGAGCTGTAATTCCAACTCCTGCCAGGGATTACAGCTTTTTTTTGTGCTCACCTAAAATGGCTTTACGGCCACGATAAAATCCAATGGCATATCTAGTCAAGACTGCAAGCGCCAGAGGAGATAAAAGCAAGAATTTTAAAAAATCTCCAAGATTCGATTTGAGCAACCGCAGGCTGATCGCCGCCCATTTCACGAGCGGCAGCAACGGAATCAGAACAGGGTATTTGACAAAAACCTTGCCCTTGAGATTGTATTTGTGCCGATTGATAGCCGCGCCATACCCCAACTCGTACTGATTCTTGAATACCTTTTTCAAACTGGTGCGATTTCGATGCCAGATGATGGCATCGGGTTGATGATAGAGTTCTTCTCCCTTTTGCACGAGCTTGCGGGTATAAATACTGTCACTGCCTTTGACTTGATCGGCAAAAAGACCATGTTTTTTGAAAACATCCTCATCAAAAGAGACATTGCAGGTACCAAAATGAGTCTTTGCTGTGGTCGGATGAGGGGTGATCAGATCGCTGAATTCCAGGCAATAGTCGAGCGTTCCCACAATACTCGACGGCGTGCCATTCTTTACCATTCCTCCCACAACGCGGTGGCCCTGCTCATGCGTCTCAATCAAAGTGTGCAGCCAGTCCTCATGGACGATGCAGTCGGTATCGGTAAAGGCCAGTATTCTGCCCTTTGCCTGTTCGATGGCAACATTACGGGCCGTCCCTGGAAAGGCACGCTCTTTTTTTTCCAACACCCTTACCTGAGGATATTTTTGACATATCAATTCCGCAGTATCATCGCCCGTTGATTCGATGACAAGAACCTCATAGGTATAGGAGGTTCTTTGCCGAAAGATGGAATCCAGGGCATCAAAGATGGTGTGTTTTTGGTTATAGGACGGGATAATAATCGAAGCATCCGGAGCAGGCATGAGTTCATCCAATGATAATTAATAATATTTTGTGACAGGAACTAGTACCAACAACAGGACTCTTTCGCGGAATAAAAGAGAGTCCCTTTTATCAATACCAGATCATTTCGCCGACATCGCCTTATCCGTATTCGGGCCCAAAGGTTGCATAAAGAAAAGGGGATAAAGCATTGTTTCTCGATAAATCGTTCTTTGGAATTTCCAACAGCATACGAAAGAATGGCCTGACAGGGTGAATACATTCGGACAATAAATGATCGCATTGCGGTTTTGCCTGTTCTGTTCCAGGGCTGTTACGCCCGGATCGACCTTTTTTATCGCAAAAATGGTCCTCCGTTACATCGATAAAAACCTTTTCATATCCCTGCCTGTACCAATACTGACAAACCATAGCAAGAAGCGAACGAGCACTATCTGAATTATCGGCAAAGAGTGGTCCAATAAACGGGTGTACTCTGCCGGGACGGCTCATAACAAATCCGACACACTCTTGATCTGCACGGGCTGCGAAACATCCTTGCGAACAAAGCATGAACAACCGGGTCAAAAGTTTTCGGCTGGCGCGTATTTGCTTTTTCTGAGCATAGTCAAGTATTTCATTCACCTGCCATATTCCCTTGATCTCAACCGGCGACAACCCGAAATTGACTTTAGCAATATCGATCTGGCAGCGCCACAGGGTTGCTTTGGTTTTAAATCCCAGCTGTTTATACAATGGGTATCCTTCAGGGGTTGCATCCAGGCCGATAGCCGCACCGGGAGCATTTTGCCTGACATGATTGATGCAATGCTGCATGATTTTGCGGGCGATGCCCTGCCTGCGCACTTGCGGATGCACCAGGATCATGCCGATCCAGTAAAGCTGCTCTGCCACCGGCATGACGGTCCCGGAACCCAGAGGAATATTGAACTTTCCTGAGCGATAACAAGCGAGAAAATTCGCCCGGGGATCCAGATGCACCAACAGTTCGAGATCGGATTCGGTTTGGTTCCAGCCTGCGCGGTGGCTGAAAAGTTTGAGCGGGTCGATATTTAAATCCGCAGAAACAATAGAAAACTCTTTTCGCAATGACAGCCGTTCTTCCGGTTGAAGAGAGAGAGGAATGAGCATATCAGAAGGGATATCGATTTCGATAAAAGAATTACCAGAGGCACTATGCTGCTCCCATAAAACCTCGCGTGTACACATTCCGGAAGTACAGGTTATTTCACCGGGATAATGGAACCGGGCAAACCCCAAGGATTCCATATTTTCGTTGGATAAGATCGTTTTTGAAATCAAACGAGAAAATGGTTTTCTTGTTACACTGGACAAATATTTTTCTTTACCCTTGCTCTCTATCAAGAATACAAATTGTTGTATTCACTGTTTTCATTCGGGAACTGTCTGTTCCCAGAAATGCTGATTCTTTATCCTCACCCTTTTCGTCATCATTCAGGCAGGGAGAAAATCCCAAATAGAACAAAGTACAACACAAATTGGTTGTTTTCATGATGAATTCGCAGCGATCAACAGCCAGGCCATTATTGATCAGAGTTTTATAGAGATCATTTTCTAGACTGCACGTTAATATCAGGGATTGAGCAAAAGAAAGGGAAGCAATGGTGAGGGTAAAACAGAGAAAAAAAGACAATTTGTAAGCGTTTGACATAAGCCGGATCCCTGGATTGAGGAGGTTGAACCAGCCAGTTTAACGACTCTTTACCAAGGCAAAAACAGAGCTGCCCAAGGATTCACCCAAACAAAAAAGGGCAACCTTTTGCCCTTGAACGATTCTGGTGAACTGTAATCAGTGCGCCCACAGGGAATCGAACCCCGAACCTACTGATTAAGAGTCAGTTGCTCTGCCAATTGAGCTATAGGCGCAAAACAATGTGAGGGTGGCGGGAATCGAACCCACGACCGACGGCTTAAAAGGCCGCTGCTCTACCTGGCTGAGCTACACCCTCTAAAAATACGTCAAGTAAAATAATAAAAATAACGATATAATGCAATAAAAAAAATTGTGCCAGTGGTTGATTTGCTTTGCATTTTCATGATCTCGCTTCTTTAAACTGTTTGCATGCTTATTCATGATCGAGTACACGGTTTTAATCATTCAGACATTCCAAGAGAAAAAAAATCTCAGGAACCTGTTCGGGCGAAATCATCCAATTTATTTTCAATAACAGACCAGGGTATAAAAGCAGGCTTGTTATCGATAACCATGATAAGCGTATTACCGTTTATCTCATAGCGTCCAGTAATGCCAAAGCCATCAAAGCTACCGTTATTGCTAGTGCCCTTAAATCGAAATCCTTTTTGAGAAGCTTTTTCGCGTGCATATTCAAGAAAATCATCAGCACTTGCAGGCAGTTCGAGTGTAAATGTACGAGACAAAATTATATCCTTGAGATTAGATTTCACGAATTTGTGCAGATCCATATGTTGCCTGTGATATTTCGTCGGCAACCATTTCCAAAGCCTGCATCACACTTTTACGTAAAACCGGACCAATATCCGGACATATTCCCTCTCGTTTATTTTTGAAACCATTTCCGTGTGCAGTAAATGAAAAAACAGCATTTCCTTGCATATCATAAAAAGCGAACCTCAAAGCCACTTTATATTGGGTCGAGATATTGGAAAAAATGATTCCATCGGTGACTGTGACTGCAGCATCTTCATTCAACAATTCTACATGGATCCTCAAATCGTAACCTTTGTCAACCAGCTCTGATTCCGGCGGTGCTTGCTTTGCTACGGTAACATGTTCAAAAACTGCAGTGAATGCACTGGTAACAGCCGTGACAAAGCCCTTTCCGGCATCTACCTTGGCTTCAAATGTGATACAATCCCCGTCTGATATGGGGCGCGTTTTGATCACTCGCTCACCAATTTCGGGAGGAACCGTTATAAATGCCGTTAAGGGAAAGCGCTTTTCATAATGATTCAGGGTTTCGATACGATCGATGCTCGCCTGGCTGGTACATCCGCTATAAATAAATGGCAAGAAAAAAATTATGACCCACTTGACTCTCATAACAACATCTCCTAAATGAGAAAAACCACTGTCAAGGCGGTGATCGCCATGAGTATGAATCCTGGGAAAACAGCTTTGGCCAATGACCGATGGCCCATAAAAAATACGATTCCCCCTTTTGCCAGCGTATTTGCTACGGCAGCAATAATAATTGCACGTGCAGCAGTAATAGATTCAACACTATCTGATTGAAAAAGCTCTGCCATGGAAAGGGCTATGGCATCGACATCTGCAAGACCGGCGATAAAACTGGAAATATAGACACCTGTATCTCCTGAATAGATCTGAGCGGCCTTGGATATAAAAAGGACAATAACAAAGATCAATCCGAACTTTATTGCAGGCCCGAGTTCAAACGGATTGGAAAACTCTACCTCTTGCTTTTCTCCATTCCTGCGATTGTTCCGAAACAGATAATATGCATAAGCCAAACCGGATAAGCAGGCCAACAAAATCGGCAGCCACAGCACTTTAACAAGGCTTGGGCTGACCACACCGACCTCTATAATAACCCGAAGAAACATCACTGTCCATGCACTGATTATAGCAAGAGCAAAGTATTTTGACAAAGAGGCATTGGTTTTGCTTTTTTGAGTGAACATCAGGGTAGCTGCCGTACTCGAGGCCAGGCCACCTAAAAGACCGGTTAAACCGATCCCTTTTCGCGCCCCTATGATCTTTATGAGGACATAGCCTACAAAACTGATTGCCGAAATAAAAACCACGAGCAACCAAATCTTGAACGGATTAAAAATATTAAAAGGCTCGGGACCATATTTTTGATTAGGCAATATGGGCAGGACCACGGCACTGATCAGAGCGAGTTTAAGTGTCGCATAGATATTTTCGCGACTAATGTGTTGAGCAAAGCGGTGCAATTCGATCTTTAAGGCCAGCAACAGTGTAATGATCACTGAAAGAGCGACACCCAGGACGATATGTTGCCAAAATATCAAAGCCCCTACCAATAGGGTTAGAATGCCCGTCACTTCGGTCGTCAACCCTTTATTTCCGTGAAGGGATTGTAAATAAAAGTTGACCGCGAAAAAAAGACCGATAACCAGAATAATGGCGATCAAAGGCCATGCAGAGTCGAGAACTTGCGTGGCAAAGCCTGTAGCACTCCCCAGCAAGGCCAGAAGCGCAAAGGTTCGAACGCCTGCAGCTATTTCCTGATCCGGATTATCAGAAGCGTACTCTCTTTGCATTCCAATCATGATTCCGGCAAACATGGCCACTGCAAATCGCCCGAAAATCGTTAGGTTTTCTTCCATATTCTCCCTTTCTCAGATGCCTTTTAATATACACATTTTCAAACAAGCAAAAAACAGAGAATATGCCATCAGCGAACTGGCAAAGGCTTATCCGGAATAGACATCTCGGATTTTGTGTTCTATGTCTTGTTTACAAGACGGAGGATTTATGAAAAACAGAACGAAAAGGGGGGTTTTAATTTAACGGCCGAAAATGACAATCATTTCTTAAACCAGCGTCTCTGAGACCTAGTTGATTTTAGAAATCGTCAACCCATATAGTGACGGATCTTCTGGTGGTGCGGCATTCCAGTCCATAAAGCTATGGCTGTCGTCAGTTTGAAAAAACGCCCGATATCTACCGGCGGGCAGGGTGATAAGAGCCGAATATTTGCGATTCTTCTTTGCCCCACCCGCGTGTGACGATTGTCTAAATTCCATACTCCATACCACACGACCCTGTTGATTTTCTATCCACCCATAATCATACATTTCGTCCCGATCGCCTTCGCCGATTGCATAAATCGAAATATCAGCCTCTTTTTCCAGGACAAACATTTCTGAAATCCTTTGGTCATCGCCAATTCGGGTCAGAGAGACGAGAAGGTTAGGATCTGCTTCCATACGATAAGACTGAATATTTTTCAATGCAGAGTTATCCACCGGAAAGACAGCGATTCCCCACGATTGTTGTTCAAATGGAGGTTCACTATTCCACTCTTTAAAAGCATGAGAATCGTCAGATCGATAATGAACCACATAAGC
>CAYNUX010000015.1:0-22400 GCA_964400115.1 uncultured Cytophagia bacterium | reverse complement strand
CGGCCTTGATTAGTAAACGTAAAATAGGGGTAAAGAGTTTCTAAACTTATTTTTTAAAACGACTTTCCTGTAATCCTCTTCCCGATTTTATTAACACGTTTTGCTTTTTGAAATCACAAAGGATTGCATCCAAAATACCATTGACAAAACGACCGCTTTGTTCGGTACTAAAATTTTTGGTCAATTCGATCGCTTCATCTATAGACACTTTGGGTGGAATATCCCAAAAGTGCAAAAACTCGCAAATCGCCATTCGCAACACAAGCCGATCGATAATCGCAATCCGCCTGAAATCCCAGTTTACAGCACGCGTGCGAATATGCTCATCCAATTCTTCCCGGCATTCAAACGTTTTTTCCAATAGTTCTTTAGCAAACGGTAAAATGGATTTTTCGTCAGGATAAAATTCCTGCAAATGCTCAATTATCGAGGCCGTACTATTTTCAGACAACTCTGCCGCATACAAGCCTTGCAGGGCTATTTCGCGTGCACGTCGCCGTGAACCGAAACCGGCAGTTTCCTGGCCTTCATTCGTATTTTTGGACATACGATTTAATAATGTCATGCCATCCGTAGCTATCTTTAACCTTACCGTTTAATATATCAAAGAACCTCGTCTGAATTTTTTCCGTAACCGGGCCTCGTTTTCCAGCGCCGATCTGAATTTTATCTATCGTACGGATCGGGGTTACCTCAGCCGCGGTACCGGTAAAAAAGACCTCATCGGCAATATAAAGCATTTCACGCGGAACAAGAGTTTCGATCACCGGGATATCAAAATCCCTGGCGATACAAAGAATACTATCGCGTGTAATGCCGGGAAGGATAGAAGCGCCTAATGGCGGTGTATAAATCTTGTTATCGCGCACCACAAAAATATTTTCTCCGCTACCCTCGCTGACATAGCCCTGGGCGTCGAGACCTATTCCCTCCACATACCCCCCGAGCAGAGCTTCCTGTTTTATCAATTGAGAACTCATATAGTTAGAGCCTGCTTTAGCCATAGCCGGCATGGTATTAGGAGCGAGACGATTCCAGGAAGAGACACAGACATCAACACCCTGATTAATGGCTTCTTCGCCCAGATAACGGCCCCAATTCAGTGCCCCGATGGCCACATCGACCGGGCATTTGCTGGGGTCTACGCCGAGGCTATGGTAGCCTCTATAGGCGATCGGTCGTACATAAGCGGATTTCAATTCATTCACGCGAATCACTTCTTTACAGGCGTCGACAATTTCTTCCAGACTATAAGGAATGGGCATACGGTAAATTTTAGCCGAATCAAACAACCGTCTGATATGGTCATAGAGCCGAAAAATGCTCGGCCCCTCTGGTGTTTCATAGCATCGTAACCCTTCAAATACACTTGAACCATAGTGTACAACATGAGACATAATATGCAAAGTGGCATCTTGCCAGGCGATGAATTTTCCATTCATCCAAATCTTGCCCTTTTCATCTCTTGGGTCCATGATATTATCCTTTCATAAATAGCAATGGGGGTTGCAGGCTCTGTTATCTGATATCTTTGACTCGTAATTGTATCGTCTTACGACCCATGTATTCATTTTCATCAACAACGAATACGAGATCGAGATTATGACTGTTGGCATCGACGCGCTGCAAAGCATTTCCCATACCAAAACCAATAACATCGAAAACCCGGCCATTTTGCCGGATTTTAAATTTCAAATGATTCCCGCCCACGATCGTGGGGGAACCAACGATCTGAAGATTGGAAGCTTGAAACATTGGACGCATATTTTTAGGACCAAATGGGCCCATCAGTTTAATGATTTTCATAAAACGGCTATCGATTTGATCCAGTGTCAACAAGGCATCGATATTCAACCTGGGGATCAAAAGGTCGGAACTTATTTTGCTGGCCGCAAATGCTTCAAAGCGTTCGCGAAATTCAGGAATTTTTTCCTCTGCAATGCTCAAGCCTGCGGCATATTTATGCCCGCCAAAACTGATAAGGAGGTCTTTACAATGACTGAGTGCATCATAGAGATCAAAGCCGGAGATACTACGAGCCGAGCCTTTACCGACGCCATCTTCAACGGAGATCAGAATAGAGGGACGATAAAATCGTTCGGCGACCCTGGATGCTACAATACCGATCACGCCCGGATGCCAGCCCCGACGATAAAGCACTAAAGAATAGGTTCGATCAGGATCAAAAAGAGATTCAGCTTGTTCGATCGCTTGCTTAAAAGTCTGTTCATCGACGTTTTTACGATGCTGATTTTCCCGTTCAAGAACATCTGCAATAACCCGAGCTTTATTTTCATCCTGCGTGGTTAATAATTGAACAGCCCGTTCTGCATCGCCCATTCGTCCGACAGCATTGATTCGCGGGGCAATGATAAACACAATATGGCCGGTACTCACTTCTTTGCCAAGGAGCCCTGCCACTTCCATTAAAGCACGCAAGCCTATATTCTCTGCGGCGTTTATCTTATCGAGACCAACCCTTACAAAAACTCGGTTTTCATCTACCAGAGGAACAATATCTGCTGCTGTACCCATGGCGACAAATTCCAAATAATGTTCAAGAACCGATAAATCGATATCCATTCGTGTAAGCAGGCCCTGGCCGAGTTTGTAGGCGACGCCCACCCCGGCGAGTTGCTTAAAAGGATAATCGCAATCCGGTCTTTTAGGATCGATCACCGCCACTGCGTCATCGGGCAAGGACAAACCGGGTTCATGATGATCAGTAACAATGACATCGATATCGAGCGATTTTGCCAATGTTATCTCTTTATGAGCGGTAATGCCACAGTCAACCGTGACGATCAGATCGGTATTTTGCGAGGCGGCCCTTTGAATACCACTATCAGAGAGTCCATACCCTTCTTGCTGACGATCTGGAATATAATAGGTGACGTGTGCACCGATCTCCTTGAGGATCATATAGAGAAAAGAGACAGAGGTAATGCCGTCGACATCGTAATCGCCATAGATCAGGATTTTTTCATCACTGAGTACAGCACGCCGCAGACGTTCCACACCCTCGTGCATGTCTTTCATGAGAAACGGATCATACAATTGCAATAACGACGGCCGGAAAAAATTTTTTGCCGTCTCAAGACTGTGAATGCCTCGTGTCAACAAGATCCTTGAAATAACATCAGGAACATTAAGTTGCTTTGAAAGGGCAGTCACCTCCTCGTTTGATCCGGTTTCATTTACGGACCAACGTAAATTCATGGTGCACCTGTATATAAAAAATAGATTAGCAAAGCAAGTCGATAAGCCGAATTCTGTCACTCGATGACTCGAGCGGGTGATCATTTATCTAGGATTGCCGTTGCCGACAATCTCGAGCGACCTACCCGAGGGTCAAACAAAACGGGCAGCCTTTTCCCTCCTATTTGGTCTTGCTCCGGATGGGGTTTACCATGCCTCCTGTGTCACCACAGGAGCGGTGAGCTCTTACCTCGCCTTTTCACCTTAATCCACCAGAAAGTGGAATGTCTGTTTTCTGTGGCACTTTCCCCGTCTCACAACGGGTCCGTGTTACGGACCATCCTGCCCTGTGGAGTTCGGACTTTCCTCATTCCGACAAATCGGAACGCGATCACCTGACCTACTTTGCCAGTTCAACATTAATATTTTCACGCTCGGGATCATACACCAATATCCTGCCACACGTTTCGCATAGAATCAAATTGTCCATCTGACGAATCTCTACGCCCCGCTGTGGAGGAATTTTGGAAGAACACTCGCTGCAGGCACCCCGATCCAGATAGGCCAGTGCTGCTCCCCCACGTCCGATTCGTATTCTCTCATAAGAGCTATACAGTGGCCTGGGTAACTCTTTTTGAATATCCTGGCGGTGCTCCAGAAGCTTATCCTCCCGATCCTGACTCTTGCTAAGCACCACCTCTAACTCTTTTTGCTGTTGTTCCAGGTCTTCCTTTAGTGCATTGACTTTCTCATCCAGAGACTGTACAACCGTTTCGAGCTCCTGTATCTGTTCTTCGAGTTCTAAATTGTTATATTCCAACTCGTCCCGTTTTGTTTCACTCTCTTCAATTTGTACGGTTAAGGCATCATATTCTTTATTATTTTTCACCTGGTATAACTGGTTTCGATACTTTTTCAAATGCTCTTTCAACACCTCGACCTCACCGGCCTGCCGGGTCTTTTGCACTTCCAGCTCTTTGATTTCATCCCTTCGTTGCTGCAACTCTTTTTCCAGAGCTTCAAGTTCGTTTCGCAATGATTCCACTCGCTGAGGCAGATCACCTTTTGACTTTTCCAATCGCTGCAATTCATTATCTAGGGTATACAATCGGATTAAAGTCTCGAGATTATTTCGCAAAATATCCTCTCCTTTGTTTCAAAAATCTAAACAAAAAAAAAGTGCAACCAATGGATGCACTTTTATCTATCTTGACCAATTTTAGCCATATCACATTGAGTAGACAGTTGTGATTTGCACCTGTTCAAAACATTCACCTTTTATTACGTAGGAAAAGAACCTAGACTATAAAGTACTCTAATTTCCCAAAAAATGCAAGAGAAAATTAAGATTCGATGTGCATCCGCTGATCTTTAAAAAGCCTGATATCCATAGATTTAAGAGGACTGGCAATATGGGGTTTAAACTCCATTTGTTGCAAGATATCTTGTTCAAGATCTATACCCGGAGCCATTTCAGTCAAAACCAGTTTGCCGTCCAAAAGCTCAAAAACTGCTCTTTCCGTAACATACAGAACAGTTTGCCCGACCCGGGTGCTATAAAAGCCACTAAAAGTAATCTGCTCAACCTGCTTGAGGAATTTTTTATTTCTTCCTTCATTGAGAATCTCGAGTCGCCCGTCTTGAACGTTAACTTCCAGGCCACCGGTTGTCATTGTCCCGACAAACACAACTTTTTTAGCATTTTGAGAGATATCCACAAACCCCCCGCAACCCGCCAGTCTGCCACCAAACTTGCTGACGTTTACATTTCCAAAGGCATCGACTTGTGCAAAACTGAGCACCGCAAGATCCAGGCCACCTCCTTGATAAAAATCAAAATTCGAGGGCATGTCCAAGATAGCCAGAGGATTAGTAGAAACCCCGAAAATCGCACCTTTGGCAGGTACTCCTCCGACAGGGCCTTGCTCGACGGTAAAATTCAGCCAATCGCTAATCCCCTCTTCGGCCGCGACAGAGGCGACGCCGTCAGGCATTCCAAATCCCAGATTCACCACCAGTCCGGGACTTTGCTCGAGTACTGCGCGTCGGGCAATCACCTTTCGCTGATCCAATTTCAGCGGCGTCAAACCGTCTAGGGGAATTCTCTTTTCGCCGCTAAAAGCAGGATTGTATTCTCCTTCATATGTTTGCCATTGATCAGGATTACAGAGTACATGGTCAACAAAAATGCCGGGTATTTTGACCAACCGGGCATCCAAAGAGCCCACAGGCACGATTTCCTTGACCTGAACCAGCACTTTTCCACCGCAATTATGTGCTGCCATGGCCATAGCCAATGCATCCAGATAAGCAGGTTCTCTCTCAAAAGAAATATTGCCGCCAGAGTCGGCTTTACTTGCAAACAAAAAGGCATAATCAATTTGAAACGATTCATAAAAAAGATATTCGGTATTCTGTATTTTCATAACAGACACTATAGCCGGAGGAGTCTTTGACGATAAACGCCCCCCCTCGATGCGCGGATCCGCAAAAGTATGCAATCCTGTCTTGGTCAAAAGTCCCGGACGTCCCGCTGCAATCTCCCGGAACAGCAAAGATATGGCGCCTTGTGGAAAATTATACCCCTCGATATCGCCCTTGAGGGCCATTTCTCCGATTTGTGGGGCCCAACCCCAATGCCCTCCTATGATGCGTTTTACCATTCCCGGATGAATAAATCGATTCAGACCGCGGGATTTCGAATCTCCAATACTGGCGGCGTGGACAAGGGAAAGCTGACCCGGTTCTCCTGTTTCAAGAAAGCGCCGCTCCAGACGTTGCAAAATAGCGTCGGGCTCGAGTAACCCTCCACCTGAACCAGAAATGCATATGGTGGCACCTGTGGGGATTTCATCGATGGCTTTTTCAAAGTCCGTTTGCTTTTCAATATTTATACCAGCCATATCAGCGATCTTTCTTGCTTTTTTCGCTGACCATATAGATAATCGCTTTTCCGTCGATACACACTGTTCCATCCTGCTTTTGGCACCGGATGGCCAGAGTAACAATGGGTTTGTCAGCGCGTTTTTCAATAATCTCCGCACTCGCTGTTATGGTATCGCCGATGAATACCGGAGCTTTCATATCAAATTGGTAATTAAGGGAAACGCCACCAGGGGTGGTTAAAGCGCTTGTACAATATTGCACCATCGAAGCCGTCAGAAAACCATGTGCAATTCTTTTCCCAAAAGGAGTCGATTTGGCATACTCTGAGTCGACATGGATTCGGTTGAAATCGCCGGTTATACCGGCAAACAAATAGACATCACTTTCAGAAATCGTTTTTGTAAACATTGATTTTTGGCCGATTTGAAGATCAGCCATCCGCTTTTCTTTTTCGAATTCAGCAACGTTATTCATTCTAAAATATCATATATTTATTATCTTTAATAATCATTTCCTCAGAGTGGTCGGGGTACTCGAGAATAACAGAAACAAGCCGTACTTTGGGTTGAAAGCTATCAATATAGATTCGATCAATGTGCACCGCTGCATTTGGCTTTGAAAAATGCTGGGGCCCCACAAATCCCATGAAATGGTCGCTACGGCCAAAGGCGATATGAAAACCCAGCTTTTCATCCAAGAGAACTTTACCTATGGGGCTCAGATCAAAATCTTGCAAGACACCGAAGCCAAGTTCGGCAATATTGCCATAAGCAGGCTCGTGTGAAAGGTAGTTTTGTTCTTCTTCCGCTCGAAGCCCCTTACCCTCCACCCGGCGGGCCCGATTTTCGACAACATGATAAAGCACTATTTCCTGATCAAATTGAACAGGTATAACACCATGGGTATCACTTTTTTTATCTTTTTCGCCTTCATAGGGCACAATAAATGTTTCACCACTGGGCAAATTGCCAGCCATTCCAGGTTTGGGAAAACGACCACTGCTCACATACGCCTCCCGGTGACGCAAATCGACAGATAAATGATAGCTAAATTTATTTTCGACATGGAATTGAATTTCAGCGGCAAGGGCTCGATCGAGTTTTTCCTTCAACATTTCACACCGGGCATTCACTTTATTGTAATCGATACGCAAGGCCGGGATCATCTCTTTACTAAAACCCGGCATCGTGGCTGCACGGAAGGCATGATGACGAGCAGCATTTTTCAAAGGCGCAGTGGCAGAGTATTCGGTCAGAGCTATAAAAAGGTCCTTATTGGAAAAAAGCTCATCCAATGCCATTTTCGTTCCAAAGGAGACTATTTCAGAAAAAGTGATCGGGTATTTTTTAAACCGGTATACATGGGAAGGCAGGTCGCCATTATTGGTACCGACTCCCTCGTATCCGACGAGTTCTATGTGAGAAAGGCCGGAATTTCCATGATCCTTGGTCAATAAAGAATACCATTCAAAAGCCGTCTGCCTTCGTTGCGACCACGCCTGATTATCCTGTTTTTCGGATCTCGGAAAATCGACCATAATGACCAGTTGATCAGAGGTTTTTGTCTCTGGAAAGACATTCATCAATAGCTTGAGAAGCTCATTCCTAGTCAAGTCCCGCATAAACCTCCCCTAAGGGTTAATCCCGACCACAGCATTTTTTGTATTTATGTCCACTTGCACAAGGACAGGGATCATTGCGACCTATCGTTTGTGCATCATTGTTTATCCGCGATTGTTGTTGCTGCCCCGGTTGAGCATGGCGCCATTCTGCAGCAAGATTCTCCAACTTGGAGTTTGCATGTTCAAAAAACATCTGAAAAGCTTGACAAAAATGATTCGATCCGCGATCTCGGGGATCGCCTTGTCTGTCCTTGGGGCATCCCCCCCAGCACTTGTCCATCCATTTACAGGTTTCACATTCAGTTGGTCTTTGAGCTTTAATTCGACCGAATTCATTTTGTTTGGGAGAATTGAGTAAATCTGATAATTTGTCGTGCTCTACATTCCCCAACCTCCACTCGGGCTCTACATAGAAATCACAAGAATATACATCGCCATTATGTTCAATAACCACATAGATCCCACACTCTTGCAATAATGTACATTCTGGTGGAGTCATGCCCACATAGGAATAAAAAACCGAATCAAAAAAACGAATGGACGTTGTGGGCTGTCCGTAACGGAAATCGGATGTCCAAAGGTCAAATAGCTCTATTAAAAATTTACCATAGGCAGGACCTGGTACAGAAAAGGAAGCGGATTGTCCCATATTATGAGGATCGGTCTCTACACAGGGGATAAATTGCATGAAATTCATACCCGTTTTTTTGTGATATTGATATATCTCCCGTGCATACTGAACAGAGTAATCGTTAACCACAATTAATGCATTGACCTGAGCACCGGCCTTGAGCAAAATATCACGTGCTCTGGCGACCCTCTCCCAGGATCCTTTCCCACTGGGAAAATGTCGATATTTATCATGTATATGCTGTGGCCCATCAAGAGATAGCCCGACGAGAAACTGGTGATTTGCCAGAAATTTGGCCCACTCTTCATCGATCACAACGCCATTCGTCTGTAAACCATTTCCTACGACCTGACCTTGCCTGCCGTACTGCCGTTGATACTCTACCGCTCGCCGGAAAAAATCAAGACCCATCAAGGTGGGTTCACCACCCTGCCAGCCAAAACTAACTTGCTGCCCGCCTTGCTGCATGATCTGCCTTACCGTGGCTTTTAATATCTCATCTGGCATGCGGTGCACGTGGCCAGGAAAAAGATCAGCTTTTTCGAGATAAAAACAATAGGTACACCCTAAATTGCAATCCGGACCGGCAGGTTTTATAAGAACAGAATTTAAATTTTTATTTTTCAAATTATTACCGTTGAAATCATTCACCAAAACACCATAGATTGCTATTTATCTTACCAAAAATGCTCATATTAAAGCACTGTTGAAAGTAAAATACTAAAGTCGTGTGAATATAGCAAATAAAATTACATTTTTGAACGTCGCAATATCCATGCACTGGTTTTTGGAAGGTTGACTTTTTCTGTTTTGACAACAGTTTGTGGCGTGAATTGAAAATTATGGTGATCTGCCACGATTTCCCAGTCGCCTGAAGGCAATTTCATCTCGATAGTCTCCCGACTCGAACCATTCAACAGCACCAGCCAATCGAAATTTTTATCTTTATCGCCAGGCAAAAGATAACCCAACACCATGGGATGAGAATGGTCCAACCAGGTAATCGCTCTAGCAGCAGTCTGTCGAAAACAGGGATTTTGCTTCCTGAGAAGAATGAGATGCCGGTAATACTCTACCAGCTCAATATTGATATCGATATGATGATAATTGAGCCAATTGGTCTCATTATCTTTATTATAACTGTCATGATCTATCATGCCGATTTGACTATCCGGAACGATAGAAGGGGCAACGACTTTGCTATGCGCATATTCCTGACCTTGAGATATCATCACCCCTCCCTGACTGGTAAACAAAATACAGGCAGCCAATTTATGGATCCTCAACTCTTTTTCTGTCAACCGAACATGCTCATCCAGATCTTGTATCAACTCTCGTCCGGACATTTTCCCACAACCGATTCGAATAAAATCACCCAGGTCATGATCGTCATGCGAGGCAAGATAGTTGATACTGTGAGCCGATTTTTGGAATAATCCGCCCTCCTTTTCCAGAGTTCCGCTGATATATCTCTTGATATCCTGCTTGCTCAGACCATGCCAAAAAGAACCAAAAATAAAACTGGTTCCATTGAAAGGATTTTGTCCCTTGATTCCATTTCGAAAGTGATCATTCCACGCAGCCCAATGATGTTGAGAAAATTTCCGGGGTTCATATTTACCACCTCCCCAGGGTTCGGCAATAAGCAGGATATCATCGTCGACTGTTGCCATCATCCGAGTTATCGCATCTATGGTTTGCCAATCGATCATAGCAGCAAGATCAAATCGGAATCCATCGATATGATACTGTTCGACCCAAAAATGAAGACAATCGAGGATCATACGTCGGGACATGGGTCTTTCAGTTTGAAAATCATTACCACAACCACTATTGATCAAATATTCACCCTGATCATCGAGCCGAAAATAATATTTTTTATCCAAAAATTTAAAACAATTATAATCATACTCTGAAGTGTGATTGAATACCACATCCAAAATTACCGCAATCCCTTCCCGATGCAATGCTTTAACCACATCACGAAATTCGTATACCTGATTTCCGTTAATGCCTAAATATTGGTCTGCCTGGAAATTCGCGCCACTCGTATAATAAGATTCAGGCGCGAAAAAATAGGATGTCATATATCCCCAATGATTTCTCTCATAAGGATTCCAGGTGTTTACATTGCCATTGACAGGGAAACCATAGGGGATTTCAAGGTTCCCAAATTCTTGTATAGGTAAAAATTCTACGGCATTTACGCCCAATGACTTTATATAGGGTAAGGCTCGTTCAACAAATCCATTGTAAGAGCCAGCCAAATGGGGCGGCATGCCACTGTTGGGGTGCGCACTCATATCCCGTAAATGACACTCGTATATGATGAGGTCACCTGAGCCAATCGATTTTCTTTGATCACCTTGCCAATCATAGTTATCCATATCCATGATTAATGTTTTTGCAGGATGGCTATAATGATTGGCCGTGACAACAGCACGGGAATAGGGATCTCCGATCAGAATAGTTGAATCAAATTGCTCTGTTGGGCTCGAAGGACCATTTATGCGGTATCCATAATAATAACCAGGATAATGACCGGGTAGAGACGCTTCCCATACGCCCTGAGCATCTTTGGTCATCTGTATTTTTTTAACCGGTTTGCCATCATGTTCTTTATAGAGCTCCAAGGAAATCGATAAAGCCCTGGGAGCAAACACCCTGAATACGGTGTGCTCTTGATTCCATGTACAGCCCAGTTCTTTTTCCGTATCGAAATCCTGTAAAACCTTGTCCGGCTGGATCTCCTTTTCAAATCCGCGGACCTTTATATAATAGGTTAAGGTCAAATCCACGGGTTCGGTTATCAGTTGAATAGAATTTCCGAGTTGTTTAATTTTTTTTATCTTTAAATTCGGCCGGATTTCGATTTCCTCGAGTTCGGGCATAAAATGGTGGTCTTTAAAGACAATCTGGAGTGTAGTCAGGGATTGGATTTTAGCCTGCACGACCTCGGTAATTTTCATAGCAGTCCTGTACAAAATGAATTCAGATCTATGGCAAAGCAAATGTAGGCTTTTTTTGCCTCAGATGCAATGATGCTGATCCGGGATCAATTTGAATTCCATGAGCGATCGATGTAAAGTCATTCAGGACATCCATTGCAAGTATCAAAAACATAGTGAGGCCAAAGGCAAGTATAATTATCCAGCGGAGATTTGTTTGTCGTATCCTTGAGCAAAACATTCAGCAATCCGTTCATACTCTGAAATCAGACCCGGATCCAGTTCTTGGTGCTCAACGAACTTTTTAAATAATGCAGACCCGATTTTCCAGGCTCGTTGTTCGAATTCGACCCTTTTATGACCAGAAGGGGTCTCATAATTATTGTCGAAATCACACTTGTTCTCGTTATATTGCATCGCATGGCCTGCCTCATGGAATAACAAGAACAAAGGTGTGCTAAAATCTTTTTGCCCTTTGTCGTAAAAAAGAGATATAAAATGATTTTTCCTGTTGGGTGGAAAATAGTAGGCAACCTGCCGGATGGGGATGAATTGAACAGAAAGATCAGGCATGACATCCCAACACAAAAAAGCCTTTGCCGCGGCGAGCACACTAAAAGGGACCTCGATCATATTGAATTTTTTTCCCGATATGCGCCGATCACTGTGAGATTTAAAAACTTCCATGGAATATCTATATTATGAAATCCACTTGATTGCAGCCAATCCATTTTCGACCGAGTGGTAACCACATGGTGCGGTTTTCTCAAAATCTGTGATTGTTCAAGCTGTTCGAATTCCGTTTGATTGATCAGGCCACTATTAAGGGCATTCTGAACAAATCGCACCTCCATATCGTGAAACAATCGATTAATGCGGTCATCCAGAGCACGGCAAAATTCACATGATATCCACTGGCCACCTTTTGATAGCAATTCACTGGCTGTTTTAATGATATCCTGATGCTGCTCAGGAGGCAAGTAATCCAGAGCAAATGAGGAAACCACAGCATCGGCCAGGGCAACATCATGACTCCACAGGTTTTCACCAATATCGGCGTGAACAGGAATAAAACGATCCTGAAAAGGGGCTAATCGTTGTCGGGTACGCGACAATATCTCTGAATTATTTTCCACACCATAGATAATAGAACCAGGAAAAACCTGCAAAATCCTTTCTGACAATTCTCCAAATCCGCATCCAAGATCCACTGCCCTGAATTCTTCAGAGGGTTGAAAATTGAGCATTGAAACGATAATGTCATTGGCTTCCCGGAATTTAGGCAAAATGTGTGGAAAGACCCGCTCTAATAGTTCGAGTTCGTGCTTTTTTGATAATGGACTCATCTCAACTCAAATGTTATTGATTTTTCTGCTTTTTTTTCAGAGTTTGCGATCTGAGCTGTGATCGAGAGCTCGTATTCACCTGTCTTGCGATCACCCAGATCAAATGCCATATACTCTATACTCACAGGATCATAACTATTGCGATCGATTTTTAATGTTTGCTCTTCAGAACTTGCGAACCATCCCCAAATGGTGGAAAAGATGTTGGTCTGATTGCTCTTTAATCGCGTGAAATGATATTCCAGAGTATAGTCGACTGATCCTTTGTTTTCGGACGGGATATTATAAATTTCATAGTATATATAAAAAGGGGTTCCCCTTTTCACAACTCGTCTTGGATTGGGGATGACCGTCAGGGAATCCTTATTAAACACGGACTCGCTCGGTTGTTCTAAAATATCGGTAGCCAATTCGATATCGCTCAGACTCAATCGTTTCCAGTTCGATGGGGGGTGATGGTAAAAGCTATATCCTTCCATCCTGAAAGTATTTTTTGCTCTGACATATACATTATAGCGATATTTCTCTGCAGGTCCTACAAAATCTATTTGGTCTGTCCAGAAACCACTTGTATCAGTACGGCTGGCCAGTCTTTGCATATGGAAATCAAATCTCTGCTTAAAAACCGTATTAAGTAATGTATCTTGAACGACCAGAGCGAATTCTACCACATCGATTGAATCCTTTTGCCAGCTCGAGACCGGTAAACCATAATAGAATTCACGCCTTACCTGCACAGAGTCTTGAAACGCGGCGATATAAAAAGGAATCTCTAACGGTGTTATTTGCTTCTGCCAGGTATGACGATCTGTATCCAACCCAATCCAGACATCGTGTTTACTTTTTTCTGCAAGCTCATTTTTAAATTGAATCACTTCCATATCAGACCCGGTATAAATTCTCTGGAAAATATGATCCCAGGTCAACCGGCTTGGCATCAAAGCCCGGGGTAGCTGGGCTGTCAATCTCCAGTTGTTCCCCACTGCATTTTCATCGATAAAGAAATGAAACATCAGTTTGGGCAAGGTTCCATTGGCATAATATAGCCAGGATTCATTCGTAGGCATTCCTGGGCCGACATCCATTGCACGTTCATGGGGCTCACCATGGCGAAGATAGATCAAGCCCTTGTCGTTGAACTGGTCATTGAGCCCAAACGATTGTGGAAAGTGCAGATACTGTAGCTTGTCCGGATTATTAAACCAAATCCGAAAACCATCAAATCTGTACTTTTCTTCGACAATGGCCATACGCTCAAAATGCTCTGCCAGCCGCATATTTTCAGGCGCGGCAGGGATGGGGTTTCTGCGCTTCCAAAAGTGACTGAAAAAGCGACGGATTTCATTCAAATTATAAATACGGGAAAATGTATCGAGCTCTTTGTCGGAAAAGATATATTTCATATCATCAAAAAGCAATGCCACATCAATCGACGTCTTGAGATTGGCGAGAATTTGTTCCCATATATGGCCAATCTGTGATGCTTTATCATTCTGTGCATATACCCGGGCAAGTGAAAGATAGATCGGGATGATCGAAAATCTAGTGTCCGGTTTATGAATGAGGGCATGTAACAAGCTTTCCGCAGCCTCAAAATCACCTTGCCTGCGCAAGTATTCGGCCTTGAAATATTCGGACCATCGATCCTTCCGTTTATCGAACCATTCAGTAGGATCATTGTATTCGAGAAAGAGATCCAGGATGGCATTCAGCCCCAAATGCGATTTGGGATTACCGGGCGTGAGAGCAAGTTGTCGTTCGGCCAATTCGACGGCCTTGCCATAATGACCACGATATCTTTCCAACACAGCCCACTGGTAAAAGGTTTGTTGAAAGGCAGGAGCTTTGTTTGCGACAAATTGAAAATAGGATTCAGATTTATCCCAATCATTTTTTCGCATGATGAGCGCTTTGTATTTGCCGGTTTCCCGGTAACAAAGCGCCAGGTAATAGACCACCGTCAAATCATCGCTTGATTGTTTTTCAGCTTTTTTGAACCAATCCCGTGCTTTTTCCAGTTTGCCGTTCTGGAATTCCATCTGGCCTAACATAGAATATAAAATAGCACTATCCGGGTGGACTTTGGCAAGAGACTCTAGTGTTGCGATAGCTTGTTGGCCGCGGCCGTCCCGCCATAATTGTCTGGCCCATTGAACCTGTTCTTGGAATGACTCTGCATAGGCAGGAGAAAAACTTGCAAATGCGGTAAAGATTCCCATGCAGATCAAACAAGCTATTTGAAATTTAGTTAATAACACTCTCTCTGGCATAACATCCTTTGTGCATAAGCAAACCTATTGATCAAATCGCAGTTTGACCACTTGAGGTTTGTGGTCAGAGGCATCAGCAGACAAAACTTTAGCACCGAGAACCTTAAATCTTTCCGAGCAAAAAACATGGTCGATACGTAAAAAGTCAACAATAAATGCTTGCCACTTTTTCTCCAGATGAGGTTTAAACGTATAAGCACCGAATGTAGTTCCAAGACCCCATCCTGCTTGTTCAAAGCTGTTCTGTAGTAACTGATCGAACCGTCTATAAATCGCGGAACCTGGAGTATCATTAAAATCTCCGGCCAATATAATTTCACCTTCTAGTGATTCAATTCGATCGGCAATTTGTCTTGCTTCTTCGGTGCGGCGTTCATAGGTAATTCGGGATTCCCGGACAAAGGTTGCAAAGCTATTTTCACCCAGCAACAACGGGACAAACGTATGTCCGCTCGGAAAAAGATGGCAATTGAGCAAATGGACGGTTCCCAAAGAAGGCAGATCTATCGTAGCATGATTTACATTGGTGTGCGTGCGCATATGCAGAGTGTGAATATCAATATTATTTGTATTGTTAAATGGGAAAATTGAAAATATAGCTCCTCCATTATAGGTCTCATTGCGTTCAGACCATAGCTGATAAGGGTACTGTTTTGCAAACTCTTGCTGAAAAAGCCTTCTGTCTTTGGCATTGGTTTCCTGCAAAAACAACAAATCCGGACTCTTGTTTTTTATCAGGGCAATCACTTCGTCACGTTTTTCAGGATCCTGATCCACCAGAATATTATAGCTCATTACCGTTATAGTTTGACTTTGAGAAAATGGCCATAATATTTTGGGCAATAGCTGGTTATTATAATTGATAGCAACTGTGAGCAAGAGTAGGGCAAAGAGTAAACCATTCAAATGAACTTCTCGTTTTCGAAAACAGATAATGATAAAGAAAACCGCAAACGCAGACAGTCCAATAAAAAGAAACCGAAAGAAAGCAGAGAGATTCAAGATTCCGAAAATAAAAAACCCCAAAAGTACAAAAACAGAACCAATGCGAATGATCCATTTATCAAAGACAGACCAAATCATTGTCATGAGATAAAAAGGTAAAGCCAGAGCAACGGGTATCCAGACCACATCATAACATAGACTGACCAGAGTTTCCAGGACAGGCACATTACCCCACAGCAAGAATCTGAGAGGTGTCCAGATCAGTATTAAAATCACAAAGAACATCCCCCATAGTGCTGCCAAACAAGTATAAATAGCTTTTCCGATTGTATTCATCCCACCTTTCCTGCCCTATTCGATTACAACTTAGAAAATCCGCCAATAGAAAGCAAGCCCAAATTAGATTTGCGCTCGCGATGGAAAGAGTTTTCACGGTCATACAAACAGTGCTCATATTGGTTTTATTATATAATTAATCATAATGGTTTTAATTCTTATTTTTCTTAATAAAATGCATTTTTTTTATTGACATTTTTAATTAAATGGTTAAATTAGGGATGTTTGACGCCGTGAAAGGCGTATTACGTATAAAAGAGGATTGTTATTGCTCAGCGAGGGCGATAGCATGAACCGAAAAGGGTTATAATTTCCACAGGGAAATCACATAGATGGGCAGAGCGTCATCCACAAAACAACAAGGTGCAAAAACTGCCACTGGCTCGATGGAGACGTCTGTTCGTTTATCATTGGTATCCCGTTACAGCCTCCGACCTTTAGGCATTCGCCTAGTAGTAGGTATTCCTGCTATTCTAGTCCTCTTGCTCTGGATTCTAAGCTAAACAAACCGTGCAAGAGGTCCTCAAACCTGACAACATTTTTTTCAACTCTAAAACAACACTCTTTCTTGAGGCCTTTTGCACAGGGCAAAAGCGATTAAAATACAGGAAACTAAATATTTTAACAAACAGTTAGGAATCGTGTTATGACTGGTGCAGAAATGATTGTGCATGCCCTGCAAAAAGAGGGTGTCAAAGCGTTATTTGGGTATCCCGGAGGTGCAGTCATCGATATTTTTGATGCCCTGTACGAAGAAAAGGTGCCTTTTTATCTCACACGGCATGAACAAGGCGCCGTTCATGCCGCAGATGGCTATGCCCGTGCTTCCGGCAAAGTCGGTGTTTGTATTGCCACTTCCGGACCGGGCGCTACCAACTTGATTACGGGTCTGGCAACAGCCTATATGGATTCCATCCCTATGGTCGCCATTACAGGCCAGGTCGCCTCGCATCTTATCGGTAATGACGCATTTCAGGAAGCAGATGTTAGCGGCATCACCCGTCCCGTAACCAAGCACAATTATCTGGTAAAGAGTGTAGATGATCTTCCTCGTATCCTGAAAGAAGCGTTTTATATTGCCTCAACGGGTCGACCGGGTCCTGTCGTGATAGATATTCCCAAGGACCTCCAACAGGCAAAAACGAAAATGAGCTATCCGGATACGGTCTCTATTCGGGGATACAATCCGGTACTCAAGGGAAACAATGCCCAACTAAAAAAAGCAGCCGCACTGATTGCCTCGGCTGAGCGACCGCTCATTTTTGCCGGTGGGGGAATTATATCGAGCGAAGCCAGTTCCGAGCTGCGAAAATTATCCGACCAGATCGACGCCCCTGTCACCACCACCTTGATGGGATTGGGTACATTTCCAGAGTCCCATGAACGAGCCCTCAAAATGGTGGGCATGCATGGAACCGAATACGCCAACTATGCCATTCAAGAAGCTGACCTGATTATCGCTGTGGGGGTGAGGTTTGATGACCGGGTAACCGGAAAAATTTCAAAATTTGCATCCAAAGCACAAATCATTCATGTCGATATCGATCCGGCAACGATACGCAAAAATGTTCAGGTCAATGTCCCTGTTGTCGGAGATATCAAACATACCCTCAAAGACCTGTTAAAGCTGGTCGAGGAAAAAAAACACAAGTCCTGGAATGCACAGATAAAAACCTGGAAAGATGAACATCCTCTGCGTTATGCTGATAATGGACAAATCCAGCCGCAATATGTTATCGAACAAGTCGCAGAGATGACCCGACACAAAGCGATCATTTCCACAGAGGTGGGTCAAAACCAGATGTGGACCGCACAGTATTTCAATTTTGTTGAACCCCGCACATTCCTCTCTTCCGGAGGACTGGGCACGATGGGCTATGGATTCCCTGCAGCGATTGGAGCCCAAGTCGCTCATCCGGACAAAATGGTCATAGACATTGCCGGAGATGGTAGCATACAAATGAACATTCAGGAACTCGCTACAGCTGTTCTGTACGAACTTTCCATAAAAATTATCATTCTAAACAACCATTCTCTGGGTATGGTGCGCCAGTGGCAAGCCATTTTTTACGATCGTCGTTTTGCCGGCACTTGTTTGCAGCGGAACAAATTCTGTCCACCGCAATGCGATCAAAGTGGTGAAAATTGTCCGATGACCTATGTCCCGAACTTTGTCAAACTGGCCGAGGCTTATGGAGCATCCGGATTTTATGTCGAAAAAATCGATGAGGTAAAGCCCGTTTTAGAGAAAGCATTGAATACTCCCGGCCCCGTTATTGTTGAATGTAAAATATCTAAAGAAGAAAATGTTTACCCAATGGTTCCCGCCGGGGCATCATTGAACCAAATGATTAGGGGAATGGCCTAATGCGACACATTATCAATCTTGAAGTTGAAAACAGCTCAGGGGTGCTGGCACGGATTGCCGGACTTTTTAGTGCCCGAGGATTCAATATCGACAGCCTGAGTGTTGGCAAAATGGATGCAGAAACTGCCCGAGTCACCCTTACTGTCAAAGGGGATGACTGGGTTATCGAACAAGTCAACAAGCAACTCAACAAGCTCATCGATGTCATCCGCGTTACAGATGTCACCGAGAACGACTATGTGGGTCGTGAACTTGTTCTGGCCAAAGTAAACTGTCCGCCAGCAAAAAGAAATGATATTTCTCAGCTGGTCGGCATATTCAGGGCCAAAGTCGTGGATATTAGCCAGAAAAGTATGACACTGGAACTCACCGGCAGCGAATCCAAAATCAACGCATTTTTGGATACTCTAAAGCCCTTTGGCATTAAAGAAATCGCACGCACCGGTGGCATTGCCATGGTGCGTGATTCCAATCATCAAATCATTTGATCCGGGCTTTTCAAATTTCACCACTTAACAGCAGGTAAAAACGGAGATTTGACATGAAAATTTATTATGAGAGCGATGCTGATCTAAATCTATTGCAGAATAAAAAAGTAGCGGTTTTGGGATATGGAAGTCAAGGACACGCACATGCTTTAAATTTACATGATAGCGGCATAAATGTCGTGGTCGGTTTATATCCTGACAGCAAATCCTGGCAAAAGGCCAAAGAGGCAGGTCTGGATGTAAAGTCCAATGCCGACGCCGCTAAAGACGCCGACCTGATCATGATGCTGGTACCCGATCTGGTGCAGCCCAAAGTTTTTGCAGAGGACGTCCTGCCAAATCTTAAAAAGGGCGATATTCTGGCATTTTCACACGGCTTTAATATTCACTATTCACAAATCGAACCCCCTGATTTCGTTGACATTATCATGATCGCACCCAAGGGGCCCGGGCATCTGGTCCGCAGACAATATGAAGAAGGAAGAGGAGTACCCTGCCTGATTGCTGTCCAGCAAGACGCCTCAGGCAAAGCCAAAGATTTTGCTTTAGCCTATGCCAAAGGCATTGGCGGAACAAAAGCCGGAGTTATCGAGACAACGTTTCGCGAAGAAACCGAAACCGATCTGTTCGGCGAACAAGCCGTGCTCTGCGGAGGCGTCATGGAACTCATGCGGGCCGGATTTGAAACTCTTGTGGGTGCCGGTTATAAACCTGAAGTCGCCTATTTCGAATGTCTGCACGAGATGAAACTCATCGTTGATTTGATTTACGAGGGCGGCATGGCAGGAATGTATTATTCTGTCAGCGATACTGCCGAATTTGGAGGACTCACACGTGGCCCGCGCGTTGTCAATGAAGAGAGCCGCATGGCCATGCACGAAATCCTAGCCGAGATTCAGACCGGAACATTCGCTACCGAATGGATTCTCGAGAATCAAGCCAGAAACCCTCGCTTTAAAGCGCTGCGACGTGAACTTGCAGAGACAGAGATGGAAGCTGTCGGCGCTCAACTTCGTAGCATGATGAGTTGGATCAAGAAAAAATAGGGACCATTATGGATAAAAATCGTGTACAGGTATTTGATACCACTTTAAGAGACGGCGAACAATCACCCGGTGCCAGCCTGGGGATCAATGACAAGCTGACCATTGCTCACCAACTGGCTCGTTTGAACGTGGATGCTATTGAAGCAGGATTCCCTGTTTCATCCAAAGTTCAGTTTGATGCCGTCAAACTGATTTCTAAAGAGGTGCATGGCCCGGCCATCGTTGGCCTGGCCCGATGCGTAGAAGCGGATATCGACGCCGCCGGACAAGCCTTAAAATCTGCAAAACGACCCCGCATTCACACGTTTGTTGCCACTTCAAAAATTCACATGGAAAAAAAATTTCGCAAAAAAGAAACCGACATCCTGAACATGGCCGTCGCTGGAGTCAAACGGGCAAAAAATTATGTGGATGACGTGGAATTTTCACCAGAAGATTCTGCACGTACCGGTAAAGAATTTCTTTTCCGAATCATTGAAGCCGCAATCGATGCAGGAGCAACCGTTATTAATGTCCCTGATACGGTTGGCTATGCCATACCCGACCAATTCGGTGAACTGATCAAGGATATCATTAACACTGTCCCCAATATGGACAAGGCTATTCTCAGTGTTCATTGTCATAATGATCTCGGACTCGCTGTGGCCAATACCCTCTCAGCAGTTTACCATGGGGCACAGCAAGTCGAAGTGACCATCAATGGCGTAGGAGAACGCGCCGGCAATGCTTCACTTGAAGAAGTGGTCATGGCTCTCAGAACACGCAATGATTTTTATGAAAAAACGACACAGATCAATACACAAGAAATTATGCGCACGAGCAGGCTCGTAAGCAGCCTTATGGGGATGCCGATTCAACCCAATAAAGCGATTGTTGGCGCCAATGCCTTTGCCCATGAATCCGGCATTCATCAGGATGCGGTAATCAAAGACGCCAGTACGTATGAAATCATGACACCTATGGATGTTGGCCTGGAATCGAACAAAATCGTGCTGGGCCGTCACTCTGGTCGACATGGCCTCAAACAGCGCTTGTCTGAATTGGGATATCAACTGCCAGCCGAAGAACTCGATATTATCTATGAGCGTTTTCTGGAGATTGCTGACAAGAAAAAGGAAATGTTTGACGAAGATATTATCGCACTGGTAGCCGACGAACATATCAGTGCTCAGGAAGTCTATCATCTGGAATACTTTCATATTCTCAGTGGTAATCGTGCCATCCCAACCGCTACGGTGGGATTGAAAAAAAAGGATGAGATCATCCAAGAAGCGGCTGTCGGTGACGGGCCTGTAGATGCTGCCTATAAGGCGATCGATAAAATCGTCAATCTGCCGACCCGACTAACCGAATATAGCCTTCGCGGGGTTACCGGCGGTAAAGATGCAATGGGCGAAGTGGTCGTGCGGCTCGTTAAAGATGATATAAAGTACGTCGGACAAGGTGCCAGCACCGATGTCATCGAAGCCAGTATCCGCGCTTATCTCAAAGCGATTAACCGTCTCATACATATCGAAGACAATGAAAACTCTCAACCGTAAACAGAGGAACCTATGCAACTGAAAATCGCTGTATTGCCGGGAGATGGCATCGGACCAAAAGTTGTATCAGAAGCTGTAAAGGTACTCAATTGCATCTCTGAAATTCGTTCGTTGGATCTCTCATTAGAGTATGCAGATGTTGGCGGGATCGCTCTTGAACGCTATGACAATCCCCTGCCCTCCAAGTCTCTCGATGTCTGCCATGCCTCTGATGCTGTGTTGCTGGGCGCTATCGGTGATCCTAAATGGGATAATGGCCCTTCTGACAAACGTCCGGAACGCGGACTATTGGGCCTGCGAGAAGGACTGGGTCTCTTTGCCAACCTGCGTCCCGCTAAAATTTATCCGGGCCTGATCAATGCTTCGACGTTGAAACCGGAAATTATTCAGGGAATAGACATCCTTATCGTTCGTGAATTGACCGGCGGCATCTATTTTGGCAAACCTGCTGCAATTGAGACTGATAGAGGGTACAATACCATGGTATATGAACGCCATGAGATCGAAAGAATAGCCAGAATTGCTTTTGATGCTGCTCAAAAACGAAACAAACGTGTAACCTCCGTTGACAAGGCAAACGTATTGCAGGTTTCGCAGTTTTGGCGCAAAATCGTTTTGGAAATCGCTCAGGAATATCCGGATGTGGAACTCTCTCATATGTATGTGGATAATGCTGCCATGCAATTGGTGCGATGGCCAAAACAGTTCGATGTCATTCTTACCGGCAATATGTTCGGCGATATCCTTTCTGATCAGGCATCGATGTTAACCGGCTC
>CAYNUX010000014.1:0-22591 GCA_964400115.1 uncultured Cytophagia bacterium | reverse complement strand
TTCCAGCTTCTGGTATTTTTCCCCCGTTTCGGGTGCCGTCAGGTCGAGGGACGGCTTTTTGAAATTAAAGTCCCTGAGCGTGACCTTTCCGGTCCTGACGTTCTTTGAAATCTTGAAGCTTTCGATGTACTCTTCCTGGGCTTCGGCCGCGCTGGTGGGGCTGTATCCGAGATGAAACTTGACCTCCGGGTTGCCTTCAATGGGCTTGTAAACCGGGGTTCCATCTCCAAACACGAGAAGATGCTTGCTCTGGCTATGCTCGAAAAAGTAGAAAATCCCCTCTTCTTCCAGAAGTCTGGAGATGAAATCAAGGTCGGATTCCCGGTATTGAACGCAATACTCCCGCTGGGGATAGCTCCCCTGGAGCCGGGATTCGAACCGATCCGGCGTCACGCCGCCCTCCTTGAGGATTTTTTCCACGATCTCCTGAGTGGTCATCTCCTGGAATATCCGGCAATCCTGTTCCAGGGAGAGGCGCCAGATGGCCGGCACTACGGTGGCTTTGTAAAGGTAAAACCGGATTTCCCCCTTGTTCTTGGTCCGGTAGCCGGTCTGGACGAATGCATTGACGATGCCGTGGAGATAGCGGTCCGCCTCTTCACTCAGGATGGTCAGCAGGGCCTCCTGGTCAATGGCCCCATCCGGGGGCACCTCCTCTTCCGAAGCCAGGGTCAACACCGCCTCGAAAGGGGATGAAATCGATTCATCGATCTCGAAATCGACAACCAGAAGCTTCTGGCCGGATATCTCAAACAGAAACTGGGCTTCGTCCGCGCCTTTCAGGACCCGCATGGTTTACCCTCCAAAGGCCATTGTGAATTCGCCGGATTCCGATACCTCGAGGCTCAACTCGGGCGGAAGCTCCCCTGCGCCCATCCGGACGAGGATCTCTCCGGACATCATGGGCAAGATGGAGCCGTTCATGATGTGATCGATGTTCCGGGCACCGGTTTCCACTTCCTGGCACCTTTCGGCAATCCGTTCCACCACCTCGTCGGAATAGCGGAGTGCCACCTTCTGGGTCTTGACCATCCGCTCCGCCAGCCGGTCCAGCTTCAGCCCCACGATGTCCTTGATCACATCGGGAGAGAGCGTCATATAGGGGACAATGGTCATCCGCGCCAGGAGTGCCGGTTTGAAGTGATTGCTGAGGATCGGGCGCACGGCCGTGGTGAGGGTTTCGATGGGCGGCGGTGTCTCGACACACATCTCGGTAATCACGTCCGAGGCCAGGTTGCTCGTCAGAATGATGATGGTGTTTCGGAAGTCGATCACCCGGCCTTCCCCGTCCGACAAGACCCCTTTGTCGAAAACCTGGTAGAAGAGGTTCATGACTTCCATGTTAGCCTTTTCGACTTCATCCAGCAACACGACGGAATAGGGACGTTGACGGACCGCCTCGGTCAGGATGCCGCCCTGGCCGTAACCGACATAGCCCGGCGGGGAGCCAATGAGCCGGCTGACCGTATGCTTTTCCTGAAACTCGCTCATGTTGACGGAGACCATGAACCGCTCACCGCCAAAGACGAGGTCCGCAATGGCCAGCCCGGTTTCGGTCTTGCCGACGCCGGAGGGACCGGCGAGGAGAAACACTCCGAGCGGCTGGATGGGGTCCTTCAATCCGGCCTTGGCCGACCGGATCACCTGGCTGATGGCATCTAATCCCCCGTCCTGCCCCTTGACCCGGCTTTTCAGGTTGTCTTCGAGCTTGAGGATGCTCTGGGCTTCGTCCCGCATCAGCTTGCCCAGGGGGATGTCGGTCCAGTCGGAGACCACTTTGGCCACGATATCGGGGTCCACCTCAATGCGGACAAGGGGATCATTGCCCTGGACCGCCTCAATCTCCTGGATCAGCGCCCCCATGGAGGCTCCATCGGTGCTCAACGGCGGCGTCCTGCCGCCATCATCCACCGACAACTGGTTCCCATCGGAATTTTTCCCCTTGCGGAGCTCAATGATCCGGGCCGCCAGGTCTTTCTCCCGTTCCCATTTGTCCGTCAATGTGGATAGCTCGTCCTTCAGTAGGGCCAGATCATGGTCGATTTCATTCAGACGGTCCTCGTCAATGGATAGTCCGTTGTCCCGGTCCCGGACGATGGCATCCAGTTCCCGCCGGTAGGCCTGGGTTTCCCGCTCCCGGTCTTCGATGACATCCGGCTTGGATGTGAGCTGAATTTTAACGCGGGCGGCGCTGGTATCCAGGAGATCGACGGCCTTGTCCGGCAATTGCCGGCCGCTCAAGTATCGATTGGAAAGCTGGGCCGCCGACACGATGGCGTCATCCCGGATGACAACATCATGGGATTCTTCGTACTTTGGCTTCAGGCCCCGGAGGATCATCACCGCCACTTCCTCGCTGGGCTCATCGAGCTTGACCAGTTGAAAACGTCGGGCCAGGGCGGCATCTTTTTCGAAATATTTCTTGTATTCGGACCAGGTCGTGGCCGCAATCGTCCGGAGCTCGCCCCGTGCCAGGGCCGGCTTTAACAGGTTGGCCGCATCGCTGCCGCCGGCCTGACCGCCCGCGCCGATAATGACATGGGCTTCATCGATAAAGAGGATGATGGGTTTCGGGGATGCGTTGACCTCGGTGATCACCTGTTTCAGTCGATTTTCGAATTCCCCCTTCATGCCGGCGCCCGCCTGAAGGAGCCCCATGTCCAGCCCGAGAATCGAGACTTCGGCCAAGAGCTCGGGGACATCCCCCTCGACCACCCGGAGGGCCAGCCCTTCGACCACGGCGGTCTTCCCCACGCCGGCCTCGCCGACCACAATGGGATTGTTCTTTCGCCGTCTGGCCAGAATATCGATCATCCGACGAATTTCCCCGTCCCTTCCGAAAACGGGATCGATCTCCCCGGACCTGGCCCGTTCGGTGAAATCGATGCAGAACCGCCCCAAGGCGGTGCCGTCGCCCATGGGGGCGGCCTCTTCCCTGGGACCGGTCCTGGCTTGCTCGGCGGGCTGCTCGACGGATTCGGCCACGATCTTGGGAAACTCGCTGATCAGGGTCTCTTTGTTGATCCTGCCCAACAGCTCAATATATCGACCGGTCCCGTAACGGACGGATCGATCCAGGATGGTCAAGAGGAGGGCTCCGGACCGGATGCGATCCTGGCCGAGATTGACCGACGCCATCATCCAGGCATCCTGAAACCATTCGATCAACAGGGGGGAGAAAACGGGCTTCGAGGAGCTGCCCGTGGAAAAGGATTCCATTGCACCGGCAATGTCCCGCTCCATTCGGCCCGCGTCGATCTCAAAATGAGCAAGAATCAACCGGATATCACCGTTGGCCTCTTCCAGGAGCTTGAGCAGGACGTGCTCGATGGAGATTTCGTAATGGGTCCGGGAGATGCACAGACCGGCGGCCGCTTCCAGACTTCGGGTACACTGGGTGTTCAAGCGCCGTAACAAGGATTTGAGATCGATGTTGATCATCTTTCAGCTCCCGGTAATAATAAGCTCAATTGGGGTTAAAGGTCACCTGGACCTCACCAAGCTCGGCGCCCGAAAACGCCCAGGTGTCCATTCCCACCCGAGTCCAGCTCGATACGCCGAGGCAAGGGGTTTCCGCCTCGCCCGCGGCCAGCTTCACGACCACCTCGAAATCGAGGGGCTCAAGGATATAGAGGCGCGTTAAGAAGACGATTTGCTTAAAGCTTCGGGTGCCGGGCAGGAATTGATGGAACTGCTCCCGATTCAGGGGGCCGACCACCAGCCGGAACCGGTGCATCCGGTCTTCCACGAATGACCCGACGAAGGTGCTTACCCCCAACCCCAGCGGCGCTTCTCCCACCTTCAGCCGCTCGTCCTCGGGGATTTCCGCATAACTCAACACACACGCCACAACATCAATGGGTACATGGTTCAGAGCGTCCGCGAGCAGGGTCCGCAATCCCATGGCCGAACGGGGCATCTGGGTAAACAGCCCGACATACCGCAGCAGCTCATAATCCTTGATCTGGCAGTCGTCATAGCTATCGGCCAGGTATTGCCGCGGGGTTTGATCTCCGATGCCAAAGAGGCTGCAACAGATGTCAAGGTTTGACGCATCGCCATCCTCGACCACATTCAAGAACAGACGATACTTTTTCCAGCATAAAAAGAGGAGGTCATAGACCCGCTGGTTAATCACATCCAGGAAGCTTCTGACGACGGACTCTTCCTGGGCATTGCCCTCGTCGTCGAAGAACATATCTTCGGTGTAAAACACCGGCAACGGGGATGAAGAGCCGTAAAGTCCCAGGAAAGTGGCGATAATGGTGTATCGGGCCGCCTGATCCGACAGGTCTTCCTCGATGGCCTCGACATCGGAGACGGGAAAATCGAGGGAGAGCTTCGGCCGAGTCCGGATTTCAACGGTATCTCCGCTGGAGGCGGCCATCCGCTGCATCAACCGGAGCAACCGCATCACCTGAGCGTACGAAAAGGCCCGGCTTTCCCGGATCAGATCCAGATTTATATCAGATGCTGCGTCCCAATCCGGGGGGGCCATCGGAACGTGTCTCCTTTAAGGGTTTCCTCAATAATCAGCTCGGTGAATGCGTTCATGGACGCATAGGTTCCCAGGAAAAAATCCAGGACACAGCCAAGCAGATACATATCCCCATGGGAGGGATAGTGGTCATGGCGCATGCGGATTTCGACCTTCCGGCCTCTCATCAAAATCCCATCGACTATCCGGTTGCTTTTAGACGCCTCGACCCCTTCGATGCCTTCGATCCGCTTCTCATTTTCCAGAGTCTTTTTCTTTTCCCGGCTTTCCTTGAAAATGTACAAAGAGAGCAGCGATTTCAAGTTGGCCGCGTTGGCAATGGTCAGATAATTGAGGGATAGATGAGACAAAAACCGCCACAGTAAATTTTTTCCCAGGGGTGGAAGCTGATTCGGCGTTGGGCGGATGATGTTTTTGAAGGTCACCAGCTCCGGCAAGTCGCTGGTCGGGGAAGTAATGTCCCCGGCATTCAGATTCTCAGGCATCATGCCATCCGTGCATAGCAAGTCGATGGACAGCGTTTCCGGTTTCGGCGTGCCCCTGGCCTCCGGATAGGCCACCATTAAAAAGACCTGATATCCGGACGCATGGACGGCTGACTCCCGAATTCTCAAGCGGTAAACCGGGAATTGGGTCGGTTCGGGGTTGAAATGATCGAACGGCAAATAGGGTTTTTCCCGGGCGGTTCCCTGGACATAGCCGGTCACCTTTTCAACCGAGTAAACCTGATAATGAGGTGATCCGCTGCCCCCCGGTGAAATCGGGTATTCAGCCTTCCGATGGTCGATTACCACAGGAATGGCTTCATGTTTGAAGATATTGATGGCCGGCGTGGCATAAAGTGTAAAATGCCTCCCCTTGACTTTGGGCACCGGAAACGGCAGCCCGCTTTTGGGGTATTTCAGCTCCAGGTCCACCTCGAAACGGTCGCCCTCCTCCCGATCGACCCATCGATCAAACCCTTTGATGTCAAAAAACAAGAATTTTTCGGGAAGAATGAAAAACTCCTGAAGGAGCCGATAGGAGGGAAATGCATGGGTGGGGTAGGGAAACAGACCTTCGCCTAGACCAAAACCGACCGGCTTGAAATGGGATTTCCCATCACCCAGAACAAATTGATCTTTTCCGCCGACGGTCCTCATCAAAATCCGAGAAACATAATTTCTCAGAATATAATAGAGGTCAGCGGCATCGGTATAGTCTCCGGAAAGATGGATACGTAATCCATCACGGGGTTGAAAATCGGCCAGTTGGATGCCTTTCAACTGGAACGTCAACCGAATGACCGGGGGATGCCCGTCCGGCTCCACATAGACCGCATTCTCCAGGGATATCGGAAAGACTTCCACGGGATAACAGGTTTGGAACCGGCATTTCACATTGTCAACCATTCGATCGGAGGCCACCAGGGAGCCGGGTGGAATCGAGATCGGCTGCTTCAAGCCCGGTTTCGGTTGAAAGGCGAGGATGGTGGCGGATGGGATTGGTCGCAGATAATGAGGGAATACCAGATGGGTCAGCTCATGAACGATCTCCGGAAAATCATCGTCGAGCTTGTGCCGTAAGAGTCCGGTAAGAAAGGCGACACCTTCCAGGAGCCGCTCGACATCCGGATCGGCTGACGGCCCCTCGAGCATGTTGGCCATGTGCGGATAGATCTTCGAGAATTCCGCTCCAAGATCCCTGAGCTGCCTCAGCTCGTTTTGGTAGTAAACATTGATCGTCATGAAACCGCGCTTTGGCTTACCCCACTATCGTTTAATTTCCAGCTTTCCATCCGCGTTAAGTATGCTTTGAAAGTGAACGGGATATTTTTTTTCCCGTCCAACTATCCGGGCGACGATATTGAAATGGAGCTTCGTCGGATCCGGGTCTAACTGACCTTCTTCTTCGGAAATAAACTCGATGCGAACCGAATCGAGTCTCGGCTCGAATTTCTGGATCATCTTGCTGATATTTCGCTCGAAATCAGCGATTGACTCTGTTTTCCCCTTGTTAGAGACAGTGTGCAGAATTTCGGAGATCTCCGGCAGTCCATAATCATCCGCAATCTGCACACTGCCTTGTCGCGTGTTCAAAACCTTTTCCAAATGCTGTAAAACGGAAGCGATAATCCGATTCGGATCTTCGGATGCCCGTCTTTCATGGGGTTTTTCCCACTGTCGAATCCGTTCGAGTAACCGCTTCTCCCGCATCTATTTCTCCTGAGTTTTCCCCTTATTTTGGCGCCTTCCATTCATCTTCTGCCTCAATACCGTCCACTTCCCACGTCCAGCGGATCTTGGCGTAAGTAAAGGAAATTTCTTCCATGTGGCGATAAGGCTCGTTTTCAGCCAGAAATGCCAAGGGCATGTAGGGCTTGATGGCCACGATGATGGCGTCTTCAAGGGTATGCGTGAAGTAATGCTCTTCGACGCCCGTCGGGTCGATCCGGTACCATTTGATGGTGACGTCGGACATCTGCTCGCCCGAGCATAACGCCTGATACAATTTAGGTGAAGACTTGTCGAATTCCTTGACGATGCTCAGCGGTCCATGGACCCGTTTTCCGCTGGGCAGGCCGGTCTGGGGGTCCCTCGGGATATGAACATCATGGTTCATGGCATAGACGAGGATGGTGTTCTCCCGCCCTTCGATCTCACATGAACCATCGATCTTTCCCTGGTTCTTCCCCGTCACTTCCAAATGAGCGTTCATCGGCATGGCTTTTCCTCCTTTTTCTACTGTTTATCCAGTTTCCCCACCAGGGATAAGGTGAAAAATGCCCCCATATACTTCATATGGGGAACAACTTTCATCCTGACCCGGAACCAACCGGGCTCCCCCTCAACATCTTCCACATCGATCTGGGCTGACCGGAGCGGTCTTCGGCTCCGAACTCCGGGCTGCGGATTGTCCATATCCGATATATATTGCCTCAGCCACTGGTTCAGCTCTCTTTCCAGATCGACTCGATTTTTCCACGTGCCAATGTTTTCCCGCTGGATGATCTTGATGTAATGCGCCAGCCGGTTCATCACGAACATATAGGGGAGCTGGGTGCCGAGCTTGTAATTGAGCTCAGCGTCCTTGCCTTCCTTGCTGATACCGTAGAATTTGGGTTTTTGAACCGAATTGGCGGAAAAGAATGCGGCATTATCAGAACCTTTTCGCATCGTCAGGCTGATAAACCCTTCCTCGGCCAGCTCGAATTCCCGTCGATCGGAAATCAAGATCTCGGTTGGGATTTTAGTCTGGAATTCTCCCATGGACTCGAACTGATGGAGCTCAAGATCCTCCACGGCGCCGCCGCCTCGAGGGCCGATAATATTGGCGCACCACCGATACTTAGCGAAGCTGTCCGTCAGGCGGGTCGCAAACGCAAAGGCGGTGTTTCCCCAAAGATAATCATCGTGGCTTGTGTAAACCTTTTCTTCGTAATTAAACGCCTTGACTGGTTTGGTTTCCGCTCCGTAAGGAAGCCTCAAAATGAAGCGCGGTGCGGTCAACCCCACATACCGGCTATCCTCCGACTCTCGAAAGGAATGCCACTTCGCGTATTGCGGTCCTTCAAAGACCTGTTTTAAATCCTTCAATTGGGGGAGCCGGTTAAAATCATCGAGCCCGAACATCCTTGGGCTTGCCGCCGCTACAAACGGTGCATGGGCCATGGCGGCCACGCTGGCGATGTTCTGGAGCAGCTTCATATCCTGGGGGCCATACCCGAATTCATAATTCCCGATCATGGCAGCGTAGGGCTCACCACCGAATTGTCCGTACTCAGCCGTATAAACCGTCTTATAGAGACCGCATTTGGGTATTTCCGGAGAATCTTCAAAGTCTTCGATCATGTCGTTTTTGCTGACGTTCATAACATGAATGCGGACGTTTTCCCGGAAATCGGTCCGATCTATGAGGAGCTTCAAACTCCGCCAGATGGACTCCATTTTCTGAAAATCCGGATGGTGTAAAATGGCATCCATTTGCAGGCCGAGCTTTTCGTCAAGCTCAGCGATCATCTCATCGACCACCGCTTTGGTGACCTTATCGACCGCCTCTCTTTCCGGCTGAATAAGCTGGCCGATCAGGAACTCCAGCCCCTTTTTGGCGATGGCATAGGATTCGTCGGTTTGCTGGTAGTTGGTCGCCTGTGTGATTTCTTCAAGCAGGGACGACTCTACCTCGGCCTGTTCAGCGTAGTCCGTTCCACTCTGGAGCTCTCTGTCCACGGTCATATCCTTTCTATTCCTCGATCCCGAGCTCCTTCATGAGCTGCTCCCGGCGTGTTTCATCGGTTACAAGTTCCTGAATCTTCTTTCTAAATTGAGGGATATTGCTCAGCGGACTCTTCAGTGATGCCAATGCCTGCCGAAGCGCCAGCAACTTATTCAGCTCGGGCGTGTTACGTGCCACCGCTTCAGGCTCAAAGTCTTTTAAAGACTCGAACTTCAGCGATACATTCATCTCCTCGTCAGGCTCCCCGGATATTCTATTGGGCACCATGACATTCAATCCCAGATCTTGAGCTTTCAAAATCTCATTGAAGTTGTCTTTATCAACGTTTATCGGTTCCCGATCCTCCACGGGCCGGTCGTCCGGACGCATGGTGAAATCACCCATGATCAGAAGCTTTAAAGGAATCTCTTTTTCCTCCTGGGCATCTCCGGTAGCCGGCCTGTAAACGATATTTACTCTTTCCTTGGGGGCGACAGATAGCTCTTTTGCCATGATATACCTCTCGTCTGTAGTTAGCTAAGATGTCCTATACTAAATGCCACCACTTGTAAACAAAAAAATGAAGGCAACCTAAACTTTTTTCAGCCAACCAATGTCTAAGCGTGTTTGCCGGCACTTTGCGGATACTCCCATAGACCGTTAGCCGTCTGTAGATCAAACATCTCCCTACACATTATGTAGGCTGAATCATCCCTGATCTACGCCTTTTGTCATTTGTAATACATATTCTTGTTAAACCCATTATGATCGTGGCAAGCAGCGCGATTGCCCCCGGGCATGAAAATGGATTTTCACTACAAATGAGTCACATTCCTTGGAGCCAACAATTATCTGAAACGTCCGTAAACATTATTAGCCTAATAAAACAATGTTGAAAATCGGAGTTAACATACCTGATATTCCTGGTCCGCGATACCGCCTGGATAGAATCAATTAAACGTCTGATAGCCGGATGGCTTCAGCCGGGTTGATTTTGGCAATACGATTCTGGGTCTCGCCGGCTTTTTCACTGAAAGCCTTGTTTGGATGTGCCTTGAAGCCCTCCCAGACGACCTTCAATCCCTTTATTGCCAGCTCCGGATCCCAGTCCTCGAGCTTGTAGTCATTAATGTCTTGCATGATTTGTTCCAGATGAGGCAATGCTAAATGGGATATTTTGGATCGAACCATAATTTGGGTCAAAGCCAACCTCCACAGCAACTGTTCCCGCTTGGTAAATCCGGGTTGCCATTCTGATTGCATCATCTCAACCGCTTCGATGAGCTTCTTTTGTCTCGCAAGATCCTGGGCTTTTCCAAATCTCTCCAGCATCCAGGAATCCCCTGATGGGTAGCTTTGACCACCTTTTCCAGCCGGATTTTCATTTCTGAAAGGTTTTCGATTCGCTTTCAACCACGTCAAGGTTTCTGAGTCAGCAAAGGGCATACCATCTGAGAAGCAAAGTTTTTCCAGTCCGGGCAGCTTATCCAGCAAATGGTCAAGCTCCTGAATGATAGCTTTTTTGGCTTCATTGGCCGTCCCTTCACCAACATGGCTCAGGGCTTCATCGGTATAGCGATTCAGATCAAGCCAATAGATCGACACGGAAAGGGTTTGTTCCGAAGTCTGAATAATCCCGTTCCAATTCTGTTTTTCCCTCAGATTGGCCAATATTTTCTGGATTTGACTGGATGGCGGTGGGATACTGGTTTTTCGATCATCTGTCGCCTTTACCGGCGGAAGACTATCCAACATCGTCCAAGCCGCTATCCGAGTCAGGCGATAGGGGCGAGAATCATCTATGCGCCTGCTTCGAAGAAAGGAAACGACTTCTCTGGTTTTTCGAGTCCAGAAAGCAATAGCATCCTTTTCATTTTCATGACTGCTTTCAGTATCAGCAGTGACAAGAGAATGTTTTTCAGCGGAATGGAGTTCTTTCGTGCCAGTAGGTTTTTCGACATCATCATCGGTTTCACTAAGATTATCGGATACCGCTTCTTCCTTCTTTGAATCGTTTTTAGATGATCCATCTGTGGATTTTTCTTCAGAATCGGTAAGCTTGTCAGGATCAGCCGACTCATCTACATCTGCCTCGACGCGCTCTTCTTCGATGACCGGAATCTTGTCAAGAAAGCGCTCAAGATTAATGACCATGGGAGGCTCATCAACACTGTCTCGCAGAACAGAATCAATGGTTCTGATATCTTCCTTCATCTGCTGAAAGCGCTCAGATGATATCGGTAAGATATCGTCCAAGCCGGCAATCACTTTGTCCGACTCTTCCAACCACCATTCAATAGCTGCCATCCTGCCTTTCATTCGCTTTTTCGGTGGGAAAAGACCTTCCCAATGATCCGTCAACAGATTTCGAAAAACTCTTAAGCTTATTGCTAATCCTTCAATTTCCTGGACATTGAATAATGCCACGCCAAGATAGCTAGCAACTTTCAGATCCTTAGATTTGTTTTGGAGTATCTCCGATGCAACTTTAATGACAAGGTTCCAATCAACTCCTCCTTCAGCGCTTGCGGCGGACCTTTTCTGAATCTCGTTTTCAATCGATTCATACTCTGGCTCGTATTTTACATCGACGCCTTGCGGTTGCTCATCACTAATCTTCGTTTTTCCCAAATACCAGAGATCCATATTTTTCCAGCTCACTTCTGTTAATTAACCACAGTTGTTTAAAATCTTCAATGGACAACGCCTTTCTAAATACTGAAATATAGCTTTCATTGGGCCGTCCCCCCATGAACACGGCATTTGGAATATCGCTAAAGTGATGGTCATAAAATGAATGGAAAAGGGTCATGATTTCCCACACATGGCCATTTGCTGTATCTCTAACGGATAGAATGAAACTTTTCTTACTCTCAAGCCGCTTCTGAAGATATTCAAAAAGTCGGCTTTCATGCAACTGCTTTTCGGCAAGCCGGGATATGAAGCAATGATTTGATTGATGATCTTCGATCTGTTTAGAAAAAGCCTTCCAATGGTTCAATGGCGCACTTATCTTCCGCATTTTATTTTTCAACTGGATATAATCGGCCGACTCTTTTCTGGTTATATACTCCATATCACTCCAAGTTTTTTCGCATACCACAGGAACGAGCGGAAGATGATTCTCCCACTGATTGAGGTATCCATACCCTATCAGGCAAATGGGATATCTTCTGCCAAGGCTGTCACTGCTATCCCTGACTACTCCACAAGCAATAAAATGGCGAGACGGGTTTTTAATCCAAAACCGCCATGAAGCGGTCAACGGATTTTGAGACAAACGATTAAAAGTTTCTTGATATCCCCTATCTATCCAGCTCTGGATCGACAGGAACAGAGGATCATCCTCGCCATAATAGAAATAATCTTTAAGCGATGGATGCTTCCCAAAAGCTGCCCATTTCCATTTTTTGGATTTTAGAAAGACTCCCAACATTTTGCGATGTCTCCAGGTGGCGGCGTTGGTGGAGCTACCTTTGGTTCTGGTTTTGGTTTCGATGGAGGCGGCTTAGGTCTTTGCGGTTTTGCATTCAAGATTCCTTGCGGATCTTCCAATTCCCAATTTAAATGAATTGTCCTGATGTTCCGCTCTTTCGGAATCGGTCTATCCGTCGAGAACAATTCCACGCTGTAGCTTCCGCGATTAGCTCTGATTTCACGCAGCAAGATCGGAAAAGCATAGTTTCCGGTAAAAACTCTTTTTAATTGATATAGCTGTGTCTCAATTGTAATTTGAGCACGGTTGCACTGCTCCGTTGACCATTCAAATGTCTTTCTTATCGGGTACTGCAGATTAACTAAGCTTTGTGGCTCTCTTCCGCCGCAATGCAGCTCCAATCGAGTAACATCCACCCGCTCCTTTGCATCAGCATTAAAGTCCGCTGGTTTTGCCGTTATGGTAACCGTGAAATCAGTTGGCTGGGGTTCAGGCTCTGGCTCGGGAATGGATGGTTCCGATGGCTCGCTTCGTTTAATATCGGTTCCAATAATGTCAGATTTGTGCTTTTCAGCACTTTTCAAATAAACCAAAAACGGTTTTTGGAAGTAAATAGTTTTTTTGAATATGGGATCTGGTTTAGGCACGTAAGGTATGGATTGACCGGGACTTCTTTGAATAAATGGGGACAGTCCTTTTCTTCCGTTGATAAATTGGGTAACTATCCCCTCTTGAGGACCATACAGTCTTTCAGAGAGCACTGCTGGTTCATAATTCCGAATATTATTGTACGGATAGTAAACTTCTTGCTTCCAATAATTATCTATACCGCAAGAAGCTTCTCTTCTCACATATTCCCACTGGAACATAAGCGATCCATATATCAGGTTTTTCATGATGGACATATCCGAGGATCGCATTGTCAGATTGTTTAGTAATTTTTCAGCGGATCGAATGGCCAGAAAGAATGGAGAATCGCTCTTTTCCGGACTTCTTTCCCCATAGACATCGGTAGCCATATTGTGAGCGACTTTTTGCTCACCGGTAACTGAGGTTAAATCATCAGTAATAATCGCCAATTGGGTTTGATACTGATCAAAGTATTCGGCCAGCTCTTCATATGCCCCAGAAGACGGTTCATAATGACGACTTCCGGCTCGAAACATTCTGCCGACCGTCCCCATTTTTGACGCCACCCGATTGGTCATCCGCTTTAAAAGATTCGCTTTTTTTGGATTATCGATCTGTTGGGCATGCGCTCTCACATCCCTTATCTCCATCGCCACATCGACCCACTCTTGTCTTGGCGAGATGTCCACGAGCCATTCCAAATGATGAGCCATTTCATTTAAAAAACTCAAATACGCCCCTTGATCTGATGGCATGATGTAAAGTGCTTCCTTCCATTCATCAACGTCTCTCAAACGCTCCTGGCCCTTGGGAAAAGATTTGGCAAAATCCAACCACACCGTCATGTAAGTCGATGGATACCATGATTCAAAATCTCTAAAATAGTCTCCGAGAAGATAACGATCCGGAAGCGCGGTTTTCAGTTCGTTGGAAAATGAAAGGATATTCTCCCGACCTTCAACAGTATAAGCAGCGCCTAATGTAACTTTTTCGCTTTCCCGTCCACTTCCACCCCAAAAATCTTTTAACCGGTAAGTTTTCATTCTGTTATCAGCGAAGGGGTTTTCATTCATCCATCCAGCCATCCAATTAAGATCATTTCTCTTTTCGGTTAATATGGCTCTTAAATAGCTCTGGAGCCTGTTAATTTCTTTATCGATATGTCTGGAGTCAGTCGGACGCCAGGCCAGTTTATTGAGATATAATTTCCTCAGTTGATGGGCTATTTCTCCACGATACCTTGAATCGGTCTCGAAAACATCAGGCAAAAAGGAAGGAAGGGGTTTGTTTCTCAAGTTTTCAAGGCTCCCTCCTTTTTCCCTGGCTTTAAGCAGATTTACTCGTCTTACAAAAAAGGCGACATGATCTCCTATAATTTTATCATTCGTCTGGGAAGTAAACCGGTCTATATGATCTTTTGTTTTAAGGTCCACTTCCGCAATGAGGTTACCATCAAATTGATCGCAAAACGACTGTTTCAGTTTTGTTTCAAAAAGTAAGCTTTGATTCAATCCAAACCTTGGAATAAACCAGCTTTCGTTTTTTTCTTCGACGGTTTCCACAATATCCGCATACTGAGCCAAGCGATTAATTTTTGTGATATCCGAACCTTCAATTCGATCTGGCTTGGAAACGCTTTTTAATACTGATAAGTTCATGTAGAAAGAGAAGCTCAAAAGACCGCATAGAAAAAGAATAAAAGCAGCCCAGCCGGTTAGTCCAATATTTCTTGCAATCACAAAACGATTTATGGCCGATTGAGTGGGCGCAAACAGCTTCCGGTCATAAGGCAGGATTTTCGCAAAAAAATCATGCAAAAAGATCCCCCTGCTTTCCTCTTGCATAACATCTTGATTACTTATAAGTCCCATTGTTTTCAGAAAATGGGAATAAGCCATTCCTTCTTGCTTACCGCTACTGAAATATAATCCCCTGAGTATTGGTGATTCCTCAAATTTGGTATCAGCGAATAGGGTCGTCATAAAAGCTTCCAGTTTTCCTTGTATCCGCTCGATCTCCAGGGGAAACAACAGCAAGGTAGGATCCGCGCCTTTCGGCCCGATGCCATTATGAAAAAAAAGAAGCCGTAAATCGCGAATTTTTTCACCAACCGACTCAAATGTATCAGAAACGAATGTTTTGATATCAGTCGGTTTTTCTGGGTCGGGATTAATCCCACCCATTGCCTGCTCAAGGCATTTATCAGGCAAGCTTTCGCAAAATTGAGTCATTCCCTCAATCAAATCGCATTTGGTCACTAAAATATATATCGGGAATTTAGCTCCCAAACCCTTCATCAATTCTTGAATCCGCCTTCTGATTGTCTTTCCGTCATCTTCAATTTCATCATGGTCCGAGTTTATCAGTTTATCCGCTGCAATGGTAACGACCAGACCATTTAGAGGCTCTCTTTTCCTAAATTTAACGAGTAGTTGAAGGAATTTCTGCCATTCATCCCGATCGGCCCCTTCATCGACGGGAATAGTGTATTTTCCGGCTGTATCGATAACAATTGCCTGATCAAAAAACCACCAGTCACAATTTTTCGTTCCCGAGATTCCCGTCGTTTTTCTGAACTCTGAAAATGTAGAAGACAATTTAGAGCTTGTTATAGCCGTCGTTTTTCCAGATCCTGATTCACCAATAATCATGTACCATGGAAGAACATAGAGCGGATTTCCCTGGCTTTTCAGATGTGAGCTCCTAAGCTTATTGACCTCCTCCATCCAGCGACTTTGGAGCTCTTTTCGGCTTTGTTGCTCGGGAGACGGCATCGATTTAATAAAATTTTCATCTTGCTCCACCATCTGTGAAACAAAGCGTCTTTCGCGTCTTCTTCTCCAGAACAACCTGAATAAAACCACACCGGCGATCATCGATATGATTCCAAAAAGAACAAAAATCCCAACCCAGCGTGGCCATTCCATCACCAGGACGACCGCAAAGACGCAAAAAACTACCAGAAATAGAATCGCCAGATATAAAAAGATCTTCAACAATTTAGAGATTATTTTCATTTAACCCACCGTACTGATCTGAAGGATTTTTTCCAAGTCACTATTCAATATGAATCGATACAGAAGAAAGGCAATCGAATATATTGCGATGGGAAAGACCAAAAAGAATATCGCAATTGGAGATAATATTTTCCGGGTATCCGAATCCATCTCGACTTGTCTAAAGGAATCCGGGTATGCGTCTTTAAAAATGGTTTCCTCATTTAAACGAGGAACGCCAACTGAGCTACCTGTTAAAATTTGCAAGTTTCCAGTCTTCAATCCTCGGATTAGCATTTCATCACCTTCATTTACAAATTGCCCTATGAATCCGAGCGAAAGACATATATAGTACACTTCCCTAACGGCTTGCTGATGAGGCCCTATGCTATTCAGCCGTTCAAAGAATATTTCTCCCGCATTATCGGTATCATAGTACCTCCGTTGGAGTTTTTCTAACTTCCATTTTTCGTTTTCCTTCCATCCTGATCGAAGAATCATCTCGTCAATCCAAGAAAATACGGCAAACCTAGCCTGGTCGTAATCGTTTTCTGGAAATCCATTGTCACCGCGAATTTTTTCGCTATCTGTTATTAATTTCTGAATATCGGAATGGATCTGTTCGTAGGAAGGCTGCAAAGAATCCATATTCCTAACCGCATAGGTCACATAAGCCATCAAATTGGTGAAACAATCGCATAATCTCATTGGTTATGAGCTCCCGACTACCATCATTTCGATATAAAGATCTTCCGGTGATTCATTCCAGTATAAAGCTATATTCTTACTCTCTTTAACGGCTTCCCACTGTCTGCTATGATGATTCATTTGGAAATACATCGAGTTGGCTCTTCTAGGAAGCTCTTGAGGAGGAACTTGAAGATATTCAAGAGGAACACCTGGAAGGGCATTCGTAATCAATTGGGGAAGACGCTTTTTAGAGCTTAGCTTTGCCATCGACTCAATTTGGGGTCGTATTTTTGAATGTTCGGATTTAGTTTTAAAAGCAAGATAAAAATTCTTAAACCCTTCAAAGATATCCGGTTTAAGGTTTGTAGAAAAGAAGCTGCCATCCCACTTGAGCTCTACAACATATTCAGGACCGGCCGTAATATAATCAATCAAACGGGTGATGGTACTTTGTACGGCATGAAAACAAAACCATATATTGTTATGATCATAAGGCGGTACAAGACGCTTTCCCGTTTCATCATCCCCTAGCACACTAATGTGTTCCGAAAATGTTGTTAATTCCCCGACAATCTGTCTCAAAACAGCATACATTTTTTCTGGATGGACATCACGAGCCTCAGTCATATGGAACAATAGTGGGACATAGCGGTTCAGTGATCTCAATGCCAGCATATATGTCATATCTCTTGATCCGAATTCAGCCGAATGAATCCCTCTCTGGACCTTAAATGATTCTAAATAAAAACATCTTGATGCAATTTGATTCTTAATTTCCTTTATTATTTTAGCCAACGCGGTTGACGCTTGTATCGAAATACATGGAGCGATAAAATGTTCTGACAGGCGGACCTCATCAGCACTCCTTTCCAGTTGAACAATCGGAATCAGCTCATATTCTCCTAACTCCTCAATTTCCGTTTCCCAAAAATACCTCAAATTATAATATAATCGCCTTACATTTCCGGATTCCCCGCCTTGATGCATATCGGGAAGCGTATCCGATTCACTTGTGGTTACAAAGCGGGTCGAGACATCTTTGTAATTGTTCAAGTCAGAAACAACGGTAACATTTTCTCCGCTAGAATTCAATTTCTTTAAGCCAATATATACATTAAAGGTTTTTCCGTCCTCAATCCATTCCTCTTCAAAAGATCTGGGTTGAATCAATGCATTTTCGGGAAGAATGGTGTAAGTCATATCCGGAAATAGAAGCTCGGCATAGCTCGGTTTATCGAAAGTTTTTCCGGCAATCGTATCCGGAAGGTCAATATTGGCGACTCCCCACATAAATGGTTGAATGTACTTATTATACGGTGCCATCAAGGATTGATTGTGGATATCACTCATTTGAAAATGCTGAGGCTGTAAAAAAACTCCTTGATGCCAAAAAAGGGGCCTGTTCCAGTTTTTAAATCGACTCATTAATATATGCCTTTCTTATTTAGCAACAGCTTTACGTATTTGAGTCTCTCCTAAAACCAGATCGATTGTAATAGGACCGTATGCTTTGTACAATACCTTCCTAAACCATCCTTCCTTACGCTTTTGCTCTATAATCGGTATGTCAAATAACCTCACGGTACCTTCTTTTTGAAGAGAAGAATAGCCGGCGACGATACCAATATACTTGGCACCTTCTGCTCGATCCAAAGTAATTGCGAAATCTTTTTGATTCGGACGGATCTGAGTTCCTTTAGCGAAGGCGACACTCGGATCATTAAACCTGCAGCCTTCCCCTAACAGCTCGTACAAGCCTTCTTGAATCTCCGCCATGCGATTAAAGCTGTTGGGGTCTCTTAGCTGATATATGCAAACATAAAGCGTATGACATCTTCCATTATATTTGTTTAGACATTCATCCGCGGTTATCCAAAACTTGATTTGTTCGGGCTCAAATTTGGGATCTGGTGGATCAGCCAGCCTTTTTGTACAGGCGCTAAAGAGTAAAGCCAAAGATGCAAGAAAAATCAAACAGTAAGCGGATCTTGATTTCATCGTTCTCCTCCCTTTCGCATAAATGTCTTATAGCATTCTTTCTCAAACCGTTTGTAAAGCACGCTCTTAAATGATGGATCAGAGTTTTCATCAAGGAAATTTCGGTACTTCGACAATCTCTGAATTAAAATATCAATCTGTTTAGACATCGTCATCGATGGCAGAAATCTTTTCTGCTTTTTGGCTGTCGTCAACGCTTCTTCCATTTCGTCTAAAATTTCTTCAAAAATGGAACGGCTTGCTGCATAAAAGGAATCGTAGGCAATAAAGAAGGACTCATTTATCCGGTCCAGGTAGCTTTCGATAATGGAAGCATTTTCTTCCCCCTCTATTAAGGAGCCAATTCTTCCTCTTATCGTCATCCCGACAATCTCTGATCCATAAAGCGAACAATCGATATCCTTAACCAATGAATTCAAACTGTTGAAAATTGAATTGAGGCCATCCGTCAATTTTTGAATAACCTCGTCTGTTATTTCATCACGACTCACGGCATTATTTAATAATAAATTGATTAATTTAGATATGTTTTCTCTTTCAGATTTAGCCGTATTACTCTCACTATCTGCTTTTGACTCAAAATGCTTAAAAAGCTCATTAAGCCTTGATATTCTCGTATCTAAATCATCTTGGTCTAAGACTGTCATTAAATAGTCTTCTATCCTTTTTTCAAAATTCACTGGATCAGAAGAATATATAATTATTATTTCATGTATCAGCTTATGCATATCAAATGGTCCGTTAGCTTCTTTAGTCATAGCTTCTTCAACCACTTTTGGACAACAGAATGGTTTCAGTCAAAAAATCGTCCTCTTCTTCAGTTAAGCTATTGTTATTAGTATTATTATGAACATCTCCATTAATATCAAACCATTGATTTGTCGTCTCAGATTCATCTATAGAGTTTCGATTGCCCATATCTTCACGTTTCAGGTTTTCAGTAGGCGTTCCGAGATCACTTTGAATGACGGTCTTTGGAAGCGCATCCCAAGATCCATCCTTTGAAAAGTCAACGTTTCCATTTTCAATTAATCCTCTGTCTATTTGATTACCATCATTATCGTATTCTTCCTTTAGCGCCTCTGCTTTATGGCCAGTCTCCTCAAAATCTTTTTCCCGGCCATTGTAATGTTCTTCTGATCCGGTTTGGATCATTGTAGCAGGCACATCTAACCAATCTGAAGATTTCTTTTCTTTTTGGCCGGTTTCTGGCACTCGATTTTGAACGACTGTTTTAGGCATTGCATCCCAGGCAATATTTTTGTTTTCCTTCTTATCATCATTCTTTGATGCGGGTTGGTATGTGCCTAGATCACTATTTATCTCATGAGATTGAATAACTGTATGGGGAATTGTTTTCCAATCATCAGTGTTATTAGCATCCGTAACCATTTCTTTCAGTTTTGGTTTCGATTGTTTCTTTTTTTTCACGCAATCAGACTTAAGGGATGAATGTTCTTCACCATTTATTGACCATTTATATCGAATATTCATCAGAGTGGCCGCAATTTTTTTATTGTCTTCTCTTATAATATCATAATCGATTGAAATCAAATATGATTGACTCAATTTGATTAGATCGTCGATATCAAAAACAATCCGATTATGGTTTTGCTCAGATGTCCCACTCCAGTCTTCCTGGAGCAAGCTTAACCCTACTTTTATGGTTAAAAGAATTAAGCTTTCATATTCCGAACCCAACAATGATAAAAGCTTCTGATGTTTTTGATAAATTTGAGATTCCTGAAGGCACTGCTTTAGTTTTTTTTCGAAATCCAGATCATTGTTATCAATTGAATCGGCCTGATCTACTTTGTTTATTATGGTTTCTACATTTTCAAGGGTTAAGCTAAAATCTTTAAAAAAAAGGACCGTATAAATCCAGATGGTAATCAGGAGCTTTTTTCCGTAATTGTGATCAAATGCCCCATTCCTATTAAAGGGAGGAGCTAAAGAGCCCATATCACAAATTGATAAATTAAAATGCCAATTATTTTTATCTGCTTCGTCATTTTTGATCACTCTAAACCAAATCTTTTCCGGATCAAAACCACAATCAGGAAAGAAAAGATAGTTTGTATTATCCAAGACAAATCTTGCTATCTGTTTAATCAATCTCAATTTTATCAGCAATACCTTTACATACTCTTTTCTTACATGAGAAACATCCGTGTTTAAAACTTCTACTTTATTATTTGTATTTCTCTGAGATTGATGTCTTAATTGCTCAGCCATCTTTTTGTGCTCTGACTGTTTGCCTTCAGAGGAAATCATTTCTAAGACGTTTTTATAATTGAATATATCGCGATCGATCACGATCAAGAAAAAAGGATAAAAAGCAAAAGAACATAATCTTTCCAAAACTTTTTTAAAGGAGCCATAACAAGCAGGATACTCTTCGCAAGAATTACAAGGAAAATGAGTTGATCGATCGAACGAAACAGCTTCTAAGTTTTTAAAGTCAAAAAATAAATCACTTTCATTTTTAATAAAATCATTTTCCCTATCCTTGTCTGTAAAACTTTTTGAAAATAAAGTTGTTCCATTTGTTGTAAATGAACAGTCATGACAATATAGGTATCGTTTGAGACTATTAGAATATAGTTGAGCTCCGATTTGGGATAGTAGATCATCATCCGTACAAAGGGATAGCTTTTTCCCGCATGTTGGACATGGTGGGTGAAAATATTGGCATTTGTATTTACAAGCAAAAAGCGGCTCAAATGTTTGTGGATTTATGGATTCAACTTCATTTTCAGATGATAGCCGATCAAGACCAGTGTCTGTGTTTGTTTTTCTGAATTGTCTGATTTTTCTAATCCAGCTACTATAAATTTTTCGATTATTCAAATCCAAATCTATTGCTTTAAGAGAATATTCATCCTTTTGGCAATAGAGAAGTATTTTTCGGGAATGTCCATTAAATGGATCTATAAGCTCGCCTTCTACCATTCGACTAATTAGACCACTATTATCGAATAGCTCGAATGAAGACTCCGATTCAGGGGTTTTTGTGCTCTTTATATTAAGCTTTAGACCCGTCAAAGTATCATTTCTTAACAATGGCAGCAAAGATTTCATTTCTTCACGTTATTTGTTCCTATTCTTCAAATGTCTTTTTCATAAACAATCCAAGATTTGACATGTCAAATGTAATAGAAAGGTTCCGTCTGAATTCAGACAAATCATATAATAACTCCTCTGCCTTTAGATATCGTTTTTGAGGATCTTTGGCAATACATTTCATAACGATCGAATTGAGCTCAGGGTGAATATCTGATCTTTTTTCACTTATATCCGCCACCGGCTGAGTTGGAATCCCATGTATGGCCTCTATTTCGTTTTCAAAATCATACATTCGGCGTCCAGACAGGATTTCATAAAAAATGATACCTAATGAATAAATGTCTGATTGTGCAGTACAAGTTTTGCCACGTGCTTCCTCTGGAGAAAGATAGCTGTATTTACCTTTAATTCCGCCAAATTGAGAAATCGACGGCTCGGAAAGTGCTTTAGCAATGCCAAAATCGCTTAGCTTAACTTCTCCTTCATAGGAAATCAAAATATTCTGCGGGCTAATATCTCGATGGATAATTCCTTCCTCGTGAGCATAATTCAACCCCATGCAAACCCTATATATGATATATGTAGCCATATCTATTTGCAATCCACTATTAACACGTGCCATTATCTCCGCTAATGATTTACCATTAATATACTCCATTACCATAAGATTGTCTTTACCCTGAAAATCAACTATTCTGACAATACACGGATGGCTCAATTTTGCCGACAATCTGGCTTCGTCTTTAAACATTCTATTAAATTCAGCCATTTCAAATAAGTGGGGCAGTACACGTTTTACTGCTACTCGAAACTGAATCGATTTATCATCGTTTAGCTTATTGGCTACATATACTTGGGCCATGCCACCGGCGCCGATTTTTTCGTTCAGCTCGTATGACCCAATTGTAAGTGGTAAGTCGTTTGTTTTTTCAGTGATACTAACATTTTCTGGCTCCGCAATATCAGGGACCAAACCTTTCTTAGCAGAGGCTTTCTTTAAGTTGATCCATTTTGTCATATTCGAAATCAGGAAAAAAGCTATCACACAAAGCACCGGCGCGGCCAGTATCCAAATCATTAACA
>CAYNUX010000013.1:0-22676 GCA_964400115.1 uncultured Cytophagia bacterium | reverse complement strand
GGCATTGGATAATCGATAGGCGAGCACATTTCTGATCAGGGATTGATCATCATACGGTCCGTAGAGAATCCAGTCATTTTCACGCGGCAAGCCCAGAAGGGAGACATTTAAATTATTGCCTTCAAAATCCTGAGTTTCTAAACGGTACTGCTTTTTGGGAAACGCCAGGCTCGAGCTTCCCCGCAATTCGATAGCGATTCGCCCGTCATAGTCGTTGTAAGCATCGTTGAGAGTGTTGCGCTGTTCAGTACCATTATCGATAACACCCATATGGGCCTTAATTCTGGGACTGTCAACAATAGGTCGGCCGTTGGTATCGATGACGATAATGGGAAGATTTGAAGAGGAAAACTGAATTGCCTGTTTTACTATCGGAGCGGATGTAAAGCCAGAAACATAAAGTAAATTATAAAGTAAAAATTGTAAACACCAGTAATATAATGGATTTGATCGCATCAGCAATAAACAACATTAATTCATTTTTCTGTTATTTCGTTTTTTCAAATACGCGGACATAATCTACCCGCATTTCCTGTGGAAAGCTTGTAGAGGCGTCGGGATTACCGGGAAAATTTCCACCAATAGCAACATTCAGAAGCAAATGGAATCGCCGGTCGAACGGCGCAGGATATTCACTATTGGCTGAGAACCAACTCGTTGTAGAATAATAAAGGATTCCATCGACATACCAGCGCATCACCTGCGGTTCCCATTCCAGGACGAAAATGTGAAAATCGCTTGCAAAGGTTCCGTCCTTTAAAGTATAGGTTTCTCCTTTGTGTTGATTTTCGGGATATTCCCCGCCGTAATGAATCGTACCATAGATTTTATCGGGTTCATGTCCGAGCAGTTCCATAATATCAATTTCACCGCTGGCGGCCCAGCCGCCATAGACCCAATCCGTCGGCAGCATCCAGATTGCAGGCCACAGGCCCTGTCCATAAGGCAGTTTGGCGCGGATTTCGAATCTGCCATATCTCCAATCGCCTTTGTTTCTGGTCCGCAAGCGCGCCGATGTATAATTTCGGCTAGCATCACCGCCGGAATAGGTCTCTTTTTTGGCTCTGATGACCAGATTGCCATCTCTTACGAACGAATTTTCCTCCCGACTGGTATAATATTGCAGCTCATTGTTGCCGCCGCCGTCTGCATTAACTTCGTGTTCCCACTTTAACTGACTTATCGAGTTTTGATCAAACTCATCGTTCCAAACCAGCTTGTATCCCGGCGGAACCGTGATTTCAGGTTCCTGGCTGGAAAGAGGATTGCTTTTCTCTTTGCTGCAGGAAAAGCTGAAAAATATCGTACTCATTACGATAAAAATCCACGCCGAACCGATATCGTTTATGTTATTCCTTATGTACATTTTGATTACCGATAGTATTTTAAAACCGATACTCGTAATTAAGTAAAACAATTAGAACAAAACGCCAATCGTATAAGAATGGGTTTTACCGAGAATACCCACACCGCGGTAAGCATATTCAATTTTCAATCCCAGATTACGCATCAGATAGAGGTCCATACCACCACCAAGGGCAAGGCCGTACTCTGAATTGTCCATTAACAGGGCTTTATATCCCCCGCGCAGATAAAAATCTCCGGCAGCAGGAATGGAGAGCTTGTACTGTGCACCGATATTGACGGACTCACTGTTGTTGTTCGGATGCAGTGCATCCATGGCAATGGTCAGTCGCTGCTGATCGAGGACAAGGGCATTTACAGAAACACCGATTCTGAATATGAGCGGAAGTTCCCATTCTTCCAACTGAAAGGCACCCTCTACATCTCTGTAATTTCCGCTTTGATAGGGCAAAATATCGATAGGTTGCAGCAAATCCATACCATCGTATTGCATTCTGGTGCCATAATTGGATATGCTCATACCGATTTTCATACCGTCATTTCGCTCACCGGTCATCGAAAAGAAATGGGTATTGACGATAACACCGAGATCTGCTGCAATAGCGCTTGCGCCGGTATGCCAGATTTGCGAGTGAATATATTTGGCGGTAGCGCCAAAGGCAAACCAATCTGCGAGCTGGCGACCAAAGGAGACATTAACCGCATAATCGCTGGCGGTGAACAATTCTCCGGTGCCGTCTTGCATTTCCAGTGTTGTCACCTGCATATCGCCATAGCCAACGTGCAGTAGGGACAGGGCAAGGGTTCCGATTCGGGGGAATACCATGCCGACACCGGCAAATGTGGTATTTATATCGGCAAGCCAGGGTTGATAAGCAAACTGCACTTCATTTTGCTGCATAAAAGACAATCCAGCCGGATTCCAATAGATGGAAGACAAATCATTTGTCATACTCACATAGGCATCACCCATGGAATTGCCTGCACTGCCATACCCCACTTCCAAAAAATTTGCTGTCGTGGTTCCGACTCTGTAGGGTTTCTGCGCACTGCTTTGCGGAATCCATACAGCAAACAAGAAACAAAGAAGAGAGATAATTACTGCTATTTTAAATTTAGTCATTTCAAACGCCTTTCATCAGTCATCAACTTTGCAAAAGTCAAAATAGATTCTATTTAATGATTGCGAATTTTCCGACCTTTTCATCGCCGGTTTTGGTTGCTTTGACGTGGTACAGGTACATCCCTGCGGCGATATCCAGACCTTCACTGGAGGTCAAATTCCAGTGAGCAATACCTCTTTCAGCAGAGTTTTCAACCAGAATCTCATCAACAAGGACGCCGCTCATGGTAAAAATTTTAATCGTGCAGCGGGCGGGCAGATTTGTGAACATGAGCCGGCGTCTTTGGTTTAGGAGAAAATTTGCAACCGACGGTTCCATTGCATTGGTGGCGACATAGGGATTGGGTACCACCCGGATACTATCCATCGCTGTTGTCAGAGCATCCGTATCGACTTTTTCTTCAGGATGCGTGGTAAAGGTAAAGGAATCGGTTTTCCAGAATGGCCGTTTGAATGTTATTCTATAAACATCATCGGCCTGTGGAAGATCAGCAGCATCGGATATCGCTGAAAAATCGATAATAAATACCGTCCCTGCCCATCGTTCACGATCGTTGACGGGCCCCACCAAAACGCGATCCTGCAAAATGTCGAACTGGCCATCGTCGTTCATATCCTGACCGACAAGATCCAAGAGTTCATAATTTCCGGTCGAATCCTTAAAGGAGTTATTGACGACATAAAAGTTAAAGGGCAACCCGATAAAAAGATCAGATCGGCTGATACGCGAGTCTGTTTCGTCTCTCATACTTTTGGTGGTTACCCGGCCGGTATAAGCGGAATCATTATTGGTAAAAATGATATCATAATCCCAGGGAAAATATCTGGATTCTTTAACCGTGGGTATGATTTGGATTGCAGCGTCGCCTTTTAGCCATCCCGAATTCTCAAAATCATATTCAGCCACCTCAACAGGCGCGTTGATTTTCAATCTCATGCCGTCAAAAATGTCTGTCTGGATTTCCTTTTGGGTGTTTAAAAACCAGTAATTTTTCCACTCGATATGGTCCGTACTATCATTATAAACAAGATTATTGCCGGCATAGCGATCCGGTGTTTCTTCATAGACCAATTGATTATTCTCATTGACATTATATACTTTGATACCGTTATTGGAGTAGAGCAGACCATGATCATAATCATCAACCGCATAGACGGTATCAACGCTAAACTGAACTTTATAGGAATGACTAATTTTCAGGCTGTTATCAGCCAGGATTTCGCCGACCACGCTGCCTTCTCCCATGAGGTTATCGGCAGAATCGTCGCTGAGAAATGGAGGCGTATAACCGGCTGCTCTTTGATGTGGGGTAACGATTTGAACATTTTTACCGATTGCCTGAACCTCTTCGGATTCATCGAGTTCAATCACGATATTATTTTCCGAAGGTGCGATCCCGGGACCAACATCTTCGGCGCCGTAATCATAAGCCACCAGTGCATAGTAATAGGTACGACCATTTTGAACATTGGTATCTTTAAAATAGTGCCTGATGCCGGTATCAAAGCCCAGATTATAGCCGACACCGTTTACCAGGCCAAAGTCGGTAAAGCCAAAAATACCGTCTTTCAGATCGCATTGATAGATTGGTTTTTTCAGCAATGGCGTGCCAAATCCGTCGGTAATAACCTCGGCATCCTGCATTTTTTTATCTGTGGCGCGAAAAAGTTTATAGCCCTCAAAATCGTTGACATTACCGAGAAAGGGATCGCGGGTTTTGGTGTCGGCAAAATCATCCCAGGAGAGCACAACATAACCGTCTCCCGCGGTTGCGGACAGAGTCGGCATTTTGGGGGGTTGGGCAAAGCGATAATCCTTTTCATAGATGACCTGTACAATGCGTTTTTGTTCGAACAAAGCCGGTGCGGTGTGTTCATCGGAATTGAGACCTTCCAGTGGATCAAAGGAGTGCAGTTCGGACATGGAGATACGCTCGATTCTACCCTGATAGAGCGGGAACGGACCTGATGCAAAGGTTTCCACCAGATTGCTAGTCCATTCGATATTTTCGATCAGGGTATCCACTCCGATGATTTCCCACATGGACTTGTCGTTTCGAAACCATCTAGTATAGGGCGGCCGGTGGGGTTGAATCGGAAAGAGTCTAAAAGCGGTCAATCCGACCATATCGGATTCGCTGACATCGGTTTCGGCAAAATTGGGCTCAGCATCGCCAAACTCATTACGATCTGGTCGGTGATTGCACTCACCTTCGTCCGGTCCGGTATAATTGAGTTCTCCGGGCCCCACACCATCGAGGCCGACATCATCTCCGGCAAACTCGTTGATCTGATAGATGCCATCACCATTGAGGTCCTCTCCATCCTGCCAGTCCTGGTCTTCATCGGCGTCCCAGTGTTCTTTTAAATCTTCCATAGACAAACGGTAAAATTTCAAAAATTTATCCAAATCGGCAATTCCATCCGTCGGCCCCACCTTAACCTGAGCGTTATTATCGCGCCGTTCATCAACAAGGCCGTCATCGTCATTGTCAACACCATCATAGCCAAGACCGGGACTTTCGAGATAGGCAAATCCCATGGTTCCGGTTGGAAATCCCCCCTGCCCTATGCCATCGATATCCCAGGAATAGGCCATATCGATGAGTTTATCGAAATATCCGAGTTCATCATCATCGCCAGCTCCGGCGATGGCATCACCTATAGCATTGTCGACCCAGTAGCCGAAAGCGACTTTGGGCAAGTCATAATCCGAGATATTGGCGATGGTATATTCCCAAAAAATCGCATCTCGGGCCTGGGGATTATTCCACTGAAAACCTCTTTGCTCTACGCGTATTCCCAGGCCACCCCAGGGTGCGCCTTTCTGGATGGTAACGTTGGGACGGATATCACCGATAAATCGACCCGATCGGGGATAGTATTTTACCTGATCTTCCGGGCCAAGATACTCCTGATCCTGAGCATCGTTGGCGACAAAATAGGTTTCCAGGTCGGCGTAAATGACACCACGGCCAAAGCGCCCATCCCATTCACCGGGCCACTTGGTAGCAAAACCGGTTGCCGGCCAACCATTGGTCGGCCAGGATTCCGGTTTATTGCTCATCGCGGGATACTCACTCAGCTCGTTAAAATAACCAAAAACGGGATAAAGCCCCCATTCAATGGTTCCGGTTGGATCTGTATCCATCTCTTCTCTGTAGCTGGTCTGTAAAAAGTGAAGCGTATCCAGTTTGCCCTGAGCCGCAAGGGATTGAATTTCTGTCATATCGGTTACAGGAACCTCTTTATCTTTAATAAATACCTGAGCTCCGATGAGCAGACCGATACCATCGACCATTTTTACGCCGTCATAACTGTTCGGCCATTTCGAGACTTCAACTTTGGGCCAATCGGATAATTCCGTGGTATTGCGGAAATAGAGCAATACCCGATTTCCGGTCATATAGCCTTCGCGTTCAGCAGCAATATCACCTGCCGGATCATCCGGTCCTTCGTAGAGTTTGCCCTGACCGTACACAGATGTAATGAAAAGCAATGAAATGATGATTGCTGTTATTATTGTTCTACCATTCATAAGATGTCCTCTTGAACATTAATTCTGATTAATCGATATATAAACATTTTATTAAAAAACGACTCCAAATCCCAACTTGACCATACGGGGGGCTGAATACATTGATGGGTCTTGTACACGATCGATATAATCATTAAAATCACTTCTATGGCTTAATAAATCGGTTTTCCTGATAATCGCCGTATATGCCCGTCCGGTTTGCTCATTCACTCTATATTCATTCAAGTGATCCAGAAAATTATAGACGGAAAGCGTCCATCTGAGCCGAAAATTATTGGAAAGATGAATATCGTATCGGGCACTGAGATCGACAGTATAGCCGCTGGGTTTGTAAGCATTGTTCGGCAATAGATTGACTCTGGACAGTATACTTTCGGACAAAGGACTCCAGGTATATGGCGTACCTGAATTATAATAACCCGTAGCGTTCACTCCCCAATTTTTTGTATTATAACCCACCGTCAGATTAAACGTATGTCGTTGATCCCAGCTCATCGGAATAAGGCTGGTGATTGGATCTCTGTTGTCGCCGGCGCGATTAAACGTCTGGGTGGGATTGTCGGCATTTCCTCTGGTATACTGCAGGGTATAATTTGTATAGGCTGAAAAGTTGCCCAGCACAAGATCGTATTTTATTTCAAGGCCTTTGGCATTGCCATAGTCCTTATTGCTGTAGAGACCATATTCAATCTGATTATAGGTGCTGATAATTTTGGCGCTCAACAGGTCATAAATATCCCGGTAAAAGAGCGCGACCTCGATCCCCATACCTCTCATCAGTTCCTGCCACAGGCCGATTTCATACTGGACGGTTTTTTGTGATTTGATTTCAGGGTTACCCAGGGTAGTTTGATAATCCTGCGGTGATATTTGAAAGGAACGGTTTTGGTACATGGCATACATGGGAGGCATTTGAAAAAAATGACCGTAACTAAAATGCAACAAAGCTGTTTCACCCAACTGATAGGACAACCCAAAGCGCGGACTCAGTTGTATCTTGGGTTCTGAATCGAGATATTGCGACATTTTGGATGGCGTTTCGGAAAAATCCAGTTGATTGGCGGGATTTCTCGGTTGTGACGGGGATACGGTATTGGGATCAAAATAGTCATAGCGTACGCCGAAATTAATGACCATTTCGTCGAATTCCATTTTATCCTGGATATAGGCGGAAAATTCAATGGGTTCGACTGTATAGATATCAGAATAAACCGAAGAATCGGGAAAGATCACCGGCTCATAATTGGGAAAAGTGATTTTCTCAGCAACCGGGTCATAGGTAAAAACACCTTCCTCTTCGGTGCCATTATACTTGTTTCTTATTTGTGACCACCTACGATCGAAATGATGGTATGTATAATCGATTCCAAATTTAAACGAATGATTGATATTCATCTGCCAGGTCATATCAAACTTTGCGCTATAATCGGTCATGGTTCTGCGGCTATGGTCCTTATCCTGTCCGCCGGTCCAAAAGCCGGGCCCCTCGATATTATGATAGGCATCATGAACATATCTTGGATCCGTCTGATTTTCATAGACATACCAGCCACCAAAATTTTTGAGATAGGAAAGTTTGAGTTCATAAAACAACTTGGAGCTCAGAAGATGATTTATATTAAATGAAAACAAGTCCGAGCGGCGGTATGAAGCGGCATGGCCATTCGGGTTGTACTTGTATTCATGTGCATAATCGTTCCATTCATCATCGTTGAGAGAATATAAAAGCGACATTTTAAAATTTTTAAACATTTTCATCGTCACCTTGCCCATGAACGAAAAATTTATATCACGATCCATAGAGACATAGCTGCTGTCGCCATTATACTCGGAGTACCAATTATCAGAATCATCGGCAAGGAAAAAGCTATAGTCATCTACATTAAAACGATGAATTCCATTGAGATGGTTTTTGTTATCCTGATAGCGAAAATTGGTAAAAAAGGTGATTTTATCGCTCCAAATGGGACCGCTGAGCTGAAGTTTATAATCCTGGTTCCGGTCAACCGCACTGTTTTGCAGACCGATGAAAACATCATCATGCGCGGTATAATAGTTGGCAAAGCTTGAGGAAACCGAACCATGAAACTCCTTATCGCCATCCTTGGTAACGGCATTGACAATACCGCTCATGGCATTGCCATACTCGGCATTAAAGGTACCGGTAATCACTTCGAGGTCCTGAATCGCCTCGGGTTCAAGATCGACAGCCCTGTCCTGGCCGTCAAAAGCCTCTGTAACCGCAATGCCATCGATGAGATAAGCAACTTCGGTATTTCTACCACCGCGAAAGTGTCCATCGACAACGCCGGCCTGCATATCAATGACCGAGTTGATATCCTCCACCGTAAGCTGGTCGATCTGATCTGAAGAGACATTACGTATAGAGCTGGTTTGGTCTTTTTTCAGCGTAATCTTTTGAGCCTGAACAACGACCTCTTCTCCCTCGATGACGGACGTTTTCAATTCTGCAAAAATTTCAGAAGTTCTGTTCACCGACACTTTTAAATCTTCAAAAACCATGTTCTCATATCCGATCATTTGCACCCGTAATGAATAGAGACCTGGTGAAACATTAATAATGAAGAAATACCCATTTACATCTGTGGCTGCACCGCGGTTGGTTCCCTGCAACAGTACATTGACACCGGGTAAGGGTTCTCCTGTTTCGGCATCGACAACCTTGCCTTCGATTTTGCCGGTTGTCTGTGCCATCAGCAGCTGTGAGAATAGCAACAAGCATGCAAAAATCACAACGTGGATATGAATTCTTATTCTCATATTTGGCTTCCTTAAATAGTTACCTGGAAAAATTTAATTTATCATTAACAGTCTTGCTTTCAGCATCGATTCAACAAATTATTTAGTCAGGACAATCTTCCTGGTCTGGGAAAAACCATCTGCTGTCATTCTTAGCAGATAAATTCCGGAACTGAAATCCGCCCCGTCCCATTGCAATTGATGTAAACCGGCGTCATTGAATCCGTCTGCCAGAATATCACAAAGTTGACCGTGAGTATTGTAGAGTTTCAATTGAATATCATTGGGCTGTTTTAAATGATAGATTATATTGGTCAAAGGATTAAAGGGATTGGGAAAATTTTGTTCCAGATTAAAGTTTCCGGGAATTGTTTTATGGTTATTGACCGAACTGATTTGATTCTGTTCAATAATCAATCCACTCAATGTCGCCAGATCGCTGTGTGCAGCAAAATGGATATGAATTATTTGATCATTAACCTTAATGTTATCGAATGTCAACTCGCAAGCACTTTTATAACCAACTTTTTTAAAAATATCCAATGTTTCAACACTCTTTTTTCCCTGAATATAAATATCAAACAACCGTTTGCCGGGTTGATCAAAATAGTATTCAGCCATCTTTAGGGTGACAGTATATGTACCATTGGGAACTCTGACTTTATAAGAGACCAGCCCATAGCGATAATACCGATAGACGGAAGCGGGCTCGCCCCCGTTAATTATTTCATAGAAACTTGTATCATCGCCATCAGAATAGCCATAAACGTTATTTTCGCTCCATTGCTGATCAGCGTGATAATCGTCTGCAGCGGTTCCCCCTATATTTATTTTAAATGGAAATTCGGGGTAGGTCAATGAATTTATTTTTACGACCTGACCCAGCATTGTATTCGCGGGCCGGGCATCATCCTGAATTCCCAGAGCGATCAGATTATAAGATTTCCCGGCATCAAGACTATCAACTTTAATAAGAACGCTTTTCAGATCGGGTTGCAGGTTAGCGGATGCGATGGTCGTACCGATAATACGATAGTGTTCGGCATCCTCAGCTGATGCCCTGTCGAGCTCTTCTGTAAACCCGACGGAAATTTGATTGTTTATGGCTCGTGCCCATAACACGGCTGGTGGTTGTACGTCCACATAGCCGGTGTTAACGTCATCCGTCAGGCATAATATCATTAATCCATCCCGGTAGACGATGTTTTCCGGAATAAAATCACAATTATTGCCGGAGAATGTATGGGTTGCTTTATCCCAGCGGCCGGCATCAAAGCTGTCAAAAGTATCTTTCCACTGTAATGTAAAATTATTATCGGTGCCGGTATGGCCGGTTCCCGGGGTATAGGTAGCATAACTGACATAATCATAATAGGCAAAGCGGGGTAAAATTCGCTCATCCCAGGGGCCCACCCAGTTCGAGAAGACGGGATTCCAGATATTCATCATTATTTTTTGGGGTCGCACAAGCGTGCTGATGTGTTCACCGGTTTGGCGATAGGTCTCGCTGCCATCTATAAACCAGGCGACATAATCGGGTGTCCATTCTATGGTATAGGTATGAAAATCGGTACAGGGATTAAAATCGACATATTGATGGCGAACATGATTAAACCCCTGTTGCGGGGTTATAGTATTAAATTGAACGTCATTGTTATAGCGGCCCAGAATTTCAATATCGATCTCATTCCAGTGCTCGACAGGATCGATATCGTTATAGGTAAAAAAGGTTGAGGTATGCCCATTAGCCGCAGACGCTTTATAGCAGACTTGAAATTTTCCATAAAGGAATGATTCTTTTGTCCGAAGTTCAGCGCCTTTATAGGCTTTGGAAAATAATAAAACAGGTAATATAAGTATCAACAGAATGATTTGTTTTTTAATCATATCGAATCATTTTCATTTAAAACGGGGCTTTGCGGCACTGACCGCAAAGCCCCGGAATTTGTTCCTTATTTCATCAGGATCATTTTTCTGGTTTGTTCAAAATCACCAGCTTTAAAACGGTAAAAATAAACGCCTGAAGACAGACCATCAGCATTAAAGCTAACGCGATAGCTTCCGGATGGTTTCCGACTATTCACCAGCGTTTTTACCTTTTGACCCAACCGGTTAAAGACAACGATTTCAACGTGCTGGGATTTCTGCAACGAATAGTTGATCGTCGTTGTCGGATTGAATGGATTGGGATAATTTTGTGATAAATTGTAGGAATTGATTACCGATGCATAGTCGCGACTTGCCACGCCGGTAACCACTGCTGTTGTATCACCAATCCAGGTTTCAAACCAGACAGATGGGGTTTGCCAGGCATTATCCTTGTTGAGCGCGGATGTCGTCACATTACCCTCCCAGGTACCATCGTTATCATGAAAGGTAATTTCAATGGGAATGCGCATACCGCGAATCGGGGTAAATCTGGCATCATCTTCCTGGGCCAGTGAATCGAGCGGAATTTTGGCCTCAGCGACATAATCGGCACCGCCAAACGGTTCAAAGTGATAATTTTCATCGCTCGGGGTGTACATATCGCCGATAGTCAAGTCTTCAAAAAGTAAGGTTTCATTCATAACGATTTTATAGTCTGGTTCATCACCGCGTTGTAAAGCTGCATGTTTTGGGCCGACGCGATTATACAAGCCTAAAAACATTTCGAATGCATCCTGAAGCCACCAATCGCCTTCACCAAAATTATAAACATTATCAATAACGTCTACAGCGACATAGAGATAATCCGCGTCCATGGCCAGATAAACGGTACCGGTAAGGTCATCCGCATCATCAACGACTCCGGTAGAAATAAAAGCGGTTTCCGGCGATAAGACAAACGGCATAATACCGCTGGCATCCCATTCGGAAAGATCGCCATCGGCGACAAAATCAGCCGGCGGATCGAGAGAAATGGTGGCGATGCCTTTGGCGGTGTTGGTCGTTACGGTGGGTGATGCCGTGAATGTTTCACTTTCATTACCGGCGGCATCTCTGGTTTTTACAGCATAATAGTAGCCGATCTCTGTATCTTCAAGAGGATAATAGATCCAGTGAACAGCCGACTGAGTATCTTCGAGAACACCGGAGGCGATTTGGTCTACGCCCGGTGCATCGAGAGCAGTAATCGGTTCCTGGCTGGCAAAGACATCGTATACTTCACCGCTTTCACCCTCTACGTCCTCCCAGATGACCAGATTATAATAGTCCTGGGTAACAGCGTCGACAGTTAACGGAGGTTGTGGTGCAATAATATCAATCACCGGTGTACCGGTCCAGAGATCATCGATATAGAGGGTCTGGCCAACAACGGCATTGCCTTCGGCCATAAAAACGAGAACGGAAACAGCCGAAGTATTAAAATTAGAGGTGCCTTCCATGTATTCCAGTTCCGAAAGCTTAAAGGCATAGTCATGGAATTCACCATCGGCGACCGGCGTAAACACCTTACCGATTTTGGCCGTACCATCTTCAAACTGAAGTCTTACAGCGCCGGTGCCTTCCTGTGCTTTCATTTTAAATTTGATCGAATCGGAATCCCAGCCGCCGCTCATGTTCAGGGGGTTATCCGAGACGATCGAAATACCGGACCAGCCATTGCTCCACTCATCGCCCTGTACCCACTTTAGAGCGTTGGTACCTTCGGTTGCGCCGGCACCTTCTTCTACCGCGATTGTAGAACCGCCCCATGGTGCAAGAGAGATATTGGAAGGTACATTTTTTCCGTTAAAGAACACAAACGGTACGGCTTTGACACCTTTGAGCATCATCTGATCCAGGATAACGGTACCCGTCACCGCATCGCCCTCTCCGCTGCCGCTGATGACGAACTCGAGGGTAAATCCCTTTATCTGGTCCTTATCCAATATACCATTACCGCTGATACCGACCCAGCCGGTAAGATTAAATCCCTGGCCCGTCCAGTAATTGGGGTCTGCTTCCAGGGGCATTTTAATCTCGTTCCAGCCCGGTTCCATGTCGAAAATTTTATGAAAAGAATAATAATACTCGACCCCGAGCCTCGAATAGGTGGCAGCGCCTTCGTCTGCATCGCTTACATCATGCAGGCAAAGGCGTAATTCCATTCTGGTTTCCTTGCTGGCGGGAATCATGTTGTAGTACATGATGGAAATTGAATCATAGGCTGAGAAATCATAGACCTTGTTCGAATCCGGATGCCAGTGATTGAGCATGGAAAATCCACCCCAGGCTTCGGTATTGTGAACGCTGTACTCTACCTGCAGGGCGCTATCTCCTGCAAATACCGGATCGTCAACATAATCCAGCTTTAACCAGCCGGAATCCGGATCGGCATTGGAACTGATAAGATAATGACCCGATGGTCCACTCGTTTTTCCTTCATTAACGTGTTCGTGGAACTGCCAGTAATTGGTATCGGCAGGCGCGGCTTCAAAACCGTTGATTAGCTGAGAAAAGGCCAGCACCGGCAGCAAAACGATGAGCAGAATGAATAACGATAATTTTTTCATCTTGTTCTCCAACTTAAAGATTATCAATTTGTTCAAGTTCGGCGATCTCATTTCGCCGGATTGAATGAAGCATGGTATACTCTTTTTCACCTCCTTTGTTTGTTTATTGAACAGATAATTTGGATTATAATCATAGTTCCCTTTCAAAAAGCTGTTGTATCGATCATAGAATTCGGCTGTAGAGAAAAACCACGATTAAAAGAAGCAATGCCGTAAATCCAAAATTCATTTTATATCTTAAAATCGTTCTTCCTATCGATATAACACCTGAAGCAGCACGGCAGACAAAAGAGTCAACCGGGCCGGCATGCGAATGTGCAAGCTGGAGTCTGGTCATAGAGCTTACGATATAAAATATCATGCCGGTAAGAAGAAAAAGCAAAAAGGTGAAGGATAAAAGATCTATCGACAAAAAAATACCGGACCCGGGATATGGATGGCCGGTACGGTTTAGAATATCGATCAAAAATCGTAAAATGCCGATTGTTGTTCCTGTTATCAGAGAAATCATAGCGCCTTGTTTGTTTAATCGTTTAAAAATTATGCCAAACAGAAAAACAGCAGAAACCGGAGCGGCAAGACTGGCCTGAAATGCTATAAAATAGTAAAAGAAACCGGATTTCAGATAGGATATCAATGGAATGGACAATATTGCCAAAATAAAAAACAGAGTAGATAGAAGACGTCCGACGAGGATCAGTTTTTTCTCTGAAATCCGGGGACGGAAATGACGATAAAAGTCGAGAGTAACAATGGCGGCCGAATTGTTAAAACCGTTTGAAAGCGTTGAAATCAGCACGGCCAGAAAAGAGATGAGTACAATTCCCTTTAATCCTGCCGGCAGGCTGGTAATTGAAATATTGGCATAAAAAACCATGGTATTGAAAAATATGTGATCGCCGGGGATGATATTTACAACCAGAGCGGGGAGCAGTAAAACAGACAATAATAGTATATTTAAAAAACCGGCAAAAATAGCGCCGCTTCTTGCGGCATTGACAGATCTGCTCGCAAGGATTTTTTGAGCGGCATATTGCTCGGTACAAAAGTACCAAAAGGCAATAACAGGTGCACCGAGTACAATTCCATACCATGAAAAGGCCGCCTGATACCAGGAGGTGGTAACTGGTGATGCAAAGAGCCGGGAATTCGTCAATATTTGTGGATTGTCCAGGGTTTTCATTCCGGCCCAGGCCAGAATCATCGCACCGGCAAAGATCAAGAGTGCATGAAAACGATCGACGCGTCCGATCGCCTTGAAACCACCACTGATCGTATAAATGCCGGTGATAATGATCATGAACAACATACTGGTAATAAAATCAATGCCTAATAAATTTCGTACAACCAGTGCTCCGACAAAAAGAGCGAGGCATATACGGATCGTAAAGTAGGAGATCACAGAAATAGCACCGAGAAAAAGCCGGCTGAACTCTCCATACTTTTTACCTAAAAATTCCGGCAATGTGAGCACGCCGGATTGACGATAGACCGATGCAAAAGCCCAGCCAAACAGGATTAACATGAATATGGCTATGCCTTCAAATCCCTTAATGCTAAAACTGGTGATATGAATCAGCAAAACATGGGAAGCAAAGAGGGATGCACCCAATTCTATCCAACCCATCTGTCCTTCGGCCAAAAAGAATTCACGACCGGATTTTGTCTTTAAAGATGTATATAGGCCAATACTCAACATGATCGTCAGATATAAAAAAATAATTGTCATGTCTGCAATATTCATTGGTGAGGACATTATTTACCAGGAAGATTAGAAATAGACTTCGATAGCCTTATAGCAACAAGCATGCCTGTTACGCTTATATTTTTTTGGATTGTTTTTACTTGTTTTAGCAAGATTGCTTTCATATAGAGTTAGAGAATCATTATCGAATTAATAATTATCTTTATTATTTTGATAATACGAAGACTCGGATTCCTTTTCAGTAAGATTCAGCTGGACATCTATTTTAATAATCCCGCCGTTTCTGTTAAAAAGGTTCTGGGAATTATCATATCCAAGGTTTAACCCTTTTATTTCGTCTTCAGAACCATTTTCAAACCAAATCCTAATCCTGTTTTGAGTGGAAAGGCGATAAATTATCGGAACCTGACAATAGGTAAACGCAAATGAATGTTTTTCCAGGTCAAGTTTCACAAGTCTGTTCCGGATATCATAATAGAACCATTGCCGGGGAATTGACAAAAATTCATCTCTATCCAGAAGAAATGGCCGGAATGCGAGCTCACCATTCTGAATATTGATGCCCAGTTCGAAGAAGCGGACAATGATATCTTCCTTAACCTGACCGGTGAGTCCGGGTTGTTGAGCTCCTGCATGGGCGGGCGTATGTGAATAGGGATCAGTGGGAAAGCCGCCATAGTCTTGCGGGGATTTATGAACACCGATTCCATCCTTGATTTCATGATAATGTTTCACTAACCGCTTGAACAATTCCGGATTCGTCTCTTTATCGGCAGAGCGGATGACCTCCTGAACGGCCAAAAGTAACTTGGAAACCATATGCCAATAGATCGATCCCAGGCCTTCATATTTGAAAAAGGTTCCGGAGCGCCCGGTAAATGATCTGTGTTGGAAGATTTGTTCATAGATATCGAGCACAGACGTCATTTCTTTTTCAACAAGATTTTTGTATTTATCTTTTGCAAGACGCTGCAAGGCGTGTTTTAACATTCCGGCATTGCGAAAATCCGGATTAAAATGGAATCCGCCGTTTTCATTGCTGATGACAATATCATGGTTTCCTTCAGCGACAAGGGTGGAAAGCAGTTTTGACCGTGTAATGTATTGGGCGGGTATTCTGTTTTTCTGCAGAAACCAGGGTAATTGTCTATCGGGATACAATATGTAACTGTTTTGGTCTGCTCTGTACAAGGCGCTCTTTCGCAAGGCATCCAATACCTCGACGGATTCATCCAATGAAAGAAATCCGGAGCTCAGAACCGCCACCTGACCTTCGAGCATTTCATAAAGATAATCGATAGAGAGCTCTCCCCCCTCTTTTGTGGTCATCAGATTATAGGAATGGTAAAGGTGATCCAGCCGTTTATTCATTTGAATGGTGCCATCGACCTGGCTCGATACCTGTTTGAAAAAATCGATGAGTTCAGATAGATCGAGCTTCCTTTTTTGTCCTGAAAACCCCTGCTGATAGATTTTCGAGCGATAGTCGCCGCCTGCCTGCCCCAATTGGTCGAGGATTTTCCTCCTTTCGACATCATTTAATGATTCCGTCTTTTGGTTCCCTGCATGCAAAATAGTATCCTGCACGTCTGAAAAATAATCAATGACGTTTTTCGACAAGTCAATACTCTGTATTTTCAAAGAAGATAAAAGCTGAATTAAAAAGGCGACATAGCGCCTCAGGTAGTAGAGCGTGACCATGGAAACACCATACCCGACCAGGGCATTATTGGCGTCATTCCATTCAGGGCGCTGGGTATTCATCCAGATGCCGGCGTGTGGAATGAAATTGGAGAGCTTGCTGAGGAGAATGACCAGCAGTTTTTCTGCAAGGTTGACATGATAAATCCGATCATCGATCCATATCAGGCGGCCATCGGAACCTTTTTCACGGGCAGCAGATTTTAGCTGCTGATCCAGCTCTCTGTCGAACTCGATGCTGTGGTGAGGATCCTGAATCAAATTCGAATAGGGAACAAGTTTGTATGGCAGGTGAGCATAGGCGAAAATATTTTCGCTTAATAAATTTTGTAAAATGCCCGGATGAAATCGAACCGACATTTCCAGTAATTTGAGCAAATAGATCACCTGGTGATCACCCCAATAGCCGATATTGGACCAGGGATCGTCCGGGTCCAGCGTTTCCCATTCAAATCCATCCCGGGTAACGCGATAGGGGTTATAGCCGTCTGCGGTGATGGCATTGATGAATTTGCAGATCATACTCTCGATAAAACCGGGAAAAGAGTATCCCAGAGCTTCCCAGTTTTGAAAAATATCACGCCAGTTGCCCTGATAGTGCAATTTTTTGCTTCCATCTGCTTGCTTGATATCGATAGAAAACGTGTTCCAGGGTCTGCTGGGGTCTCCATGACGACGGCCAAAATAAAGGGGAAGGTATTCATAAACCAGACGGGTAAAATTCGGATCACCGGATGCCCGGGCTGTTGACAGGAGTTTGTGATAATTTACTTTTTCGGCTAGGGGGTGTAATTTTTCCACGAGTAGCGGATAGATCGTTCGGTTTGCCTCATGAACAAAGTCGAGAAAATCATTTTTTTCTATTGTATAATTGTCAATAAATATACCGCCACGCATGATATTAAAGAGGACATTGGAAAAATGGCGCGATGAGCGCAATTCATCATTTGAAGACTGTAATCCATCCGATGCCGCCACCAATTTTATCAGATGAGATGTACCCTTTTGAACATCCTCATCGAGAATACGCCGAAGCTCTTTTTTTTGTTCGAGCAGAGCGGACAGAGCAATAATTTCCGACGAGTCGAGACCGATATCAGCGACAATATTCCAATCCTTATATGATTCCGGTGTCAGGTCAACATTGGAGTGAATAAAAAAGGCCCCTTTTTGCGCCCGTACTTCCGTTTCTTGCCCGGGGATTTCACCGTGTCTGAATTTTTCCAGCTGTGAGGAGGAAAGCAGGCACTGTGGGGATTCAAGTCCTTCGCTCCACACGGTTGTGGCTCGTAACGCCTCGCTCGGTTCAGCCCGGTCAACGGGAATGGAGCTGAGGTAAAAAAGTGCCAAATTTAAATCCGGAACCAGTTCCGCCCTTTTGTAAGCATCCACAAGCGTACTAAAATTGTTCTGCATACCGCGGTCAACGCCGGGAGGAAGGATATTGCGGATACCATCCAATACTCGGATGCGGATGCTTTTTTTGTTGAGATTTTCTAGTCCGGATCGCCTTACAAAACCGAATTTATCGCTAGTGGACCAGCTGTAACGAAATAAAAGTCCGAGATTGTCGTTGATCTCTTCAAAAATAAGTTTATTGCCGTAAACACTCTTGTAAACATTCCTTCTGATGTCATAGAGAGCTGAATATCGATCGGAAAAGGGTTCCCATAGTAGCAGAGAGTCGTCTTTTTCAAGCAGTAAAATTGTCTTGCTGCCGGTGAATTCCGAGGAATCATAAATTTTATCATCGGTATAGTATGGAAAGAGGGCATTTTCGGGATCCTTCCTTCCGGCTGTGAGGCCGCCGTTGCTGGAGATAAACATCCAGTGATTGGAGGCGCTGACGAGGGTCATTAAAAAGGGTGGCATGTGGTGATAATTGGAAATTTTCAAGAATTGTTCACCGGATAGAGTTACATATTCTTTTTCTACGGGCAACTGTTCAAAATGTGTTTTACAACCTGAAATATAAACGTATTTTTCGATCATTGTTATCGATCCATTAACATTATTTTAGTTCATATACTCTGATATAATCAACGATGAGTTTTTGAGACTGTAAAGCAGGGTCAATCTCGCCTCCCATTCCCCCTCCCATCGCCAGATTGATGATGATATTTTGCGGATTGTTAAAGGGCCACTCCCATTCGCCGTCGAGTTTATCATAAGTATAATATTTATCATCATCCACATAGGCAACAATACCTGTACTCGTCCATTCAATGCCATAGGTATGAAATTCATCTGTCATATTTTGGACCTTGATGGTACTGCTGATCTGATTTCCCTGTTTAAAATAATAGGCTCTGGTGTGGCAAGAGGCATGATTGATACCATCGCCGCTTTGGTCATCGATCTCGCGGCCGACACATTCGAGCACATCGATTTCACCGCAATAGGGCCAGGACAATTCATCGCGGTAGGCATCGCCCAGCAGCCAGCCGGCAGACCAGGCGCCATCACCGGCAGGGACTTTGGCACGGAACTCAATTTTGCCGTAAATAAAACCGACTTTACCTCTGGTGGTCAGACGCGCCGACGTCCAGGGCATATCCATATCATTTTTTCTCGCTTCGATAATCAAATGACCATCCTGCCGGCGGGCATTTTCGGTGCGGTAGGCCGTATAATATTGAGGTTCATTGTTTCCCCATCCCCAATTACCGATATCAAAGGTCCATTTTGAGGTATCCGGCAATCCGGTGCCTTTGAATTCATCCGCCCAGACCAGTTTCCATTCCGAGCCCTGCATATTTTGGGTCAGTGTTTTCGGCGTCTGTTGATGTTTTTTTAGCAGGGTAAATTTTATCCAGTCGACATAAATGCTGTCACTTTCGAGATAAAGTTTCATTTTATGCTTTCCTTTATCGAGGGGAGTCCCATCTTTGCCGATGATATGGAATGATTCGGATAGGGGAACATCTATGGTGCTGGTAATATTATAGGTTCGGTTATCGCTATTGTCATAATAATCTTCAATCCAGCAGGACGAAAAGGATTGCGAACCGGATCGGCCCCGTATTTCAGTTCTGTATCGACCGGCCATGGGAATGTCGACGTCAAAAGCCAGCCAATCTCCACGGTAAGAAGGGCCGACATATTTTCCGCCCTGAGCCAAACTCCTGATAATAATGTTTTGCTTTGAATCTGAAAAATGCTCTGCTTCAATTTTTACGGAAGGTTGATTTTCGGCCTTTTGAGTACAGGATGAGAAAATTATTCCTGCAATAAAAATAAGCCACAGTGATAAGGATTTGAGCTTGTTCATCATTCCTCGCATACCATTGGTTAACAAAAAATTTAATTATGGTTTGAGTAAAATCGATTCGAGTTCCTCGAGAGATTTTCCCTTTGTTTCCGGAATATACAAGAGCACGAATACAAAAGTCAATGCGGCAAAGATGCCATAAATCAGGAAGGTACCGGACGGACCCAGGGTGGATAATTCCCAGGGAAAGACAAGCGTCACGGTAAAACTGACCAGGGAGTTGAAAAAGCCCACCACGGATATGGCCAGGCCGCGGAACTGATTGGGAAATATTTCGGATAACAACGCCCACATGACCGGCCCAAGGGAGATGGCAAATGCAGCAATATAGCCTATTATGGCAAACAGAACCAGGATGGCGCTGATATTAAAGTTCTTGTTGATCAACAGGTCTTTATATTCTTCTGTTTGTTCATGACCCAGGTGTTGGTTCAGGTGCTGCAAAAATTCTGTTTTGGTTTTAAAGGATTTGTTTATCAGGGGCACGAGTTTTTGATAATGAGCAGGCGGGAGCTCGGCGGATATAACCTCCATGCTCTTTTCATCGATGCGGTAATCCGCAAGGTGGAAAACACTTGCATTAACGAGGAGTGAAATCGTCATAATAGCGGAACCAATTAAAAGCAGGGGTTTTCTTCCCAGCTTGTCGATAAGCCAAAGAGCGATGATGGTAAAAACGAGGTTGACCAATCCGATAACGATAGCTTGAAGAAAAGCCGCCTGAGTCCCCCCTCCTGTTTTTTCAAAAATCGTCGGTGCATAGTAAAAAATGGCATTAATACCGGTTATCTGTTGAAAAAAAGCAATAGCAAAGGCGATAAACATAATGAATCGCATTTTACGACTAAACAGTCCCGCCAGAGTGGCTTTGACCTGATTGATATCGAGATGTTGCTTAATTTCTTTCATGGATGCTTGAGCAAACTTTTCCCCGCCGACTTTGATCATGGTTTTCATGGCCTCGTCGAATTTCCCTTTTTTGGCCAGCCAACGTGGGCTGCGGGGAACGAAGAAAAGAAAGGTAAAATAGAGGATAGCCGGAATCGTTTCCACGCCCAACATCCATCTCCAGTTATTGATGCCGATATCGAGCAAAAAGTAATTCGACCAGTATGCCGCTGAAATACCGATAACGATATTGAGCTGGTTAAAGGAAACCAGACGTCCGCGCTTTTCAGGAGGCGCGATCTCAGCGATATATACCGGTGCTATCAAAATCGCTCCGCCGACCCCGATGCCGCCCAAGATTCTGGCTGCAATAAAAAACCAAAAATCCTGTGCCAATGCTGAACCAAGAGCCGAGAACGTAAACAAAATTGCAGTGATAATCAATACGCGTTTTCTGCCGAGATAATCACTCACCGGTCCTGCCACTGCATTTCCGGCCATGGCACCAAAAATAAGACAACTGACGGACCAGCCGAGCTGAAAATCATTTAAACTGAAAAAACTTTTGATAAAAGGAACCGCACCCGAGATGACCGCACTATCGAATCCGAGCAGGAATCCTCCCAGAGCTACAGTAAGAGAGACGAGGACCGTATACAAATTGCCCTTTTTCATTTAGCATAACCTTTCACGTCGAAATCCGGGAAACATTGGATGAATTAATATTATCTCTTGGGGAAATTGTATTGTTTTTGCCAAAACCATTTTTACAGGTCGCCGGCAGATAATTGTGAGTAAATGAAAGCAGAGGTTATCATATCTTTCAGTCATAAAACAGGGTTAAGAGCTTGAACCGATTCCACACATAAGATCGCAATAACCTGTTTCAAGAATCAAGCCAAAAGCAGAAAAATATTCAAAGCATTAATAATCAACAAGTTATAAACTTGTCAGGACCTGAACAATTCAATAAACGTTATTAAAACAATAATAAAAATTATCTAAATGATAATCTCCGGAAAGAAAAACGGGGGCACAATTATTTGATGCCCAATTTTTTACACATGCGATGATAGTTGGGTGGAGCCAGGCCTAATTTACGCGACGCTTCGGCATCGGACGAGGTGTTTTCGCGGACAAAAATAAAGTATTCTTGCTGCAACGTTTCTTCTACTTTTCTCCAGGGTTGAATATTATTGCTGTCCCATAAATTTGAAACAGATTTTTTTTGAGTTTCTTTGATACTCATCCCCAGGACCATTTTTATATGTTTTTCATCGATTTTGGAATCCTGAATGAATAACAAGCGTTGGGTTATATTTTCCAGTTCACGAACATTACCCGGCCAGGGATAATCCATCAATATTTGCAGGGCCATATCGGAAAGCAGTGGAACACGTCTGTTCATTTTCGTGGAAAATTTTTCAGCAAAGTGGTTGAAGAGGATAAAAATATCTTGTTTTCGCGAAGAGAGAGGCGGTACATAGATGGAAATTACATTTAATCGATAGTAAAGATCTTCGCGAAATCGTTTCGCCTTCACTTCTTCCTCAAGGTTTTTGTTGGTGGCGGCAATGATCCGGACATCGACATTGACCTGGGCTTTTCTGCCAATTTTATCGATCTCACCTTCCTGCAAAACGCGTAAAATCGATGATTGAAGAGATAACGGCAATTCAGTAATTTCATCGAGAAATATGGTTCCCTGATTTGCCATTTCAAATAATCCTTTTTTTTGAGCTTCGGCACCGGTAAAAGCACCTTTTTCAAATCCAAACAGCTCACTTTCCACCAGCTGTTCCGGTATACTACCGCAATTGACGGGTATAAAGCTCTCATACTTTCTA
>CAYNUX010000012.1:0-22941 GCA_964400115.1 uncultured Cytophagia bacterium | reverse complement strand
TTGGACATTCAAAAATGTATGACGTTGTTTCCAAGAATCCACGTTTATTGCTCATCCTTGAATTTTTTATTAGTTCGGTCATATGACCGAACTGGTAATAGTTGTATTATTCATCGTTTCCTGTATTTACAGCAGAAAACGGCACCATGATCATTAGCATTTACACTCAATGTAGGCATGATTAGATAGGAGATATTTAAATATCCTGAAAAACTGCAAACCTATAAGACAAAAAAAACCGCCGAGTTCCGACCCCAGCTGACCTACTTTAGCACCATCATCCGCCTTACCTGCACAAAATCGCCCGCCGTCAGGCGATAAAAATAAGGGCCGCTGCTCAAATCGGTCGCATCAAAGATAATCTCGTGAGCACCCGCAGACAAGGCCGCAGACGACCAAATATGCACCTGTTGGCCCAAGAGATCAAATACCGCCAGCTCGACCGGACTTTTTTTCGGCACGATAAACCGGATCACGGTGCGAGGATTGAACGGATTGGGATAGTTTGGCATCAAAAGAAAATCCGGCGGCAGTGCATGATCCCCCTGCACTGCCGTAACCGGCATAAAATCTGCGCGGGAACGGGGACGCAGTTCATAGCCGTCATCTGCAGGTATGGATTGCGTATATTGCCCCAACAAAGCAACCAAACTGAATGCAGCGGGAGGCGATTGCCAGCCGTCCAGATCCGTGTCCCGGTCGATAAAGAGTATAGTGGTGTCCACGCCATCCGTCACCAAAAGGGAACCGTTCTGTCCTTCCTGGGGCCAGGTGTTCGCAGCCACCAGCTGTAAATCAGGAATCAGGAGCAACTGTGATTCCTGGGATTCATCCAGATTCGCCAGCGCGGTCTGTACAGTATCCGGCAAAGCATTGCCCCGGCTTGCAAGGGTAAAATCCGACGCATCTGATAACAATACCTGGGTCAGTCCCCGGAAATGCGCAATTTGTCCGGTGGTATAGACCTCGTCGCCGGCAGTCAACTCGTGCAGCGCCGTGAGATCGTGCTGCTGGGAAGACAAATTGATAGCCGCTGTGCTGTCCTGTATAAAGAAATTTGATCTGCCGGGATTGAAATTCGGACTGGTAATGGTTCCGTGCACGGTGACGGTATTGCCCAGAAAGTCCGGCACAAAATCCAGGTCATTGTCTTGTCGGGCCTCTCTGATCGGCAACAGGGGAGGGTGATGATAAGGGGTAACCACAGTATCGCTTTGGCCGATCTCATAAACCGCGCTGATGCCATAGAAGAGGGTGGTATCTGCCACCGGACTGTGGTCGATAAACCTCTGTTGATCTGCCGGAACCTCGGCCAACAGTTCGAGGTTCTCCTGGGTGATGCCTCGGAACAATTGAAATCCGGTCAGCCCCTCGGTTTGCATGTGCGGCATTTTGACAATCTGCATATCCCTGCTGATCAATTCTCGCTCTGAATGTTCTGCTTTGGCAGCAGAGGCAACGGATGCCAATTCGGGTGCACGGTGAGCAACCGCCTTTTGCACGCCCTGCGGCGTGTTGAGCCACAGGTCCATGAGAAAATCGCCCATGCCCGGATTCTGGTCCACGGCATCGATGACGCTCGCAAACGGTTCTTCAATGTCCATCATAAGCATGCTGGTGCCGCGAACAGCCGGAACAGAATTGTCCGTCGAAAGCGCGGGATGAGCATCGTCCGGCGTACCGCTTAACGGCTCGATAAAAACCCCGAGCAGGGGGATCCATTCCCGCGATCCCAGGTCAATGGCATATTCCCACTTTGGCTCCTCAGAAGCATCCTGTGCGATCTGTTCGAATGAGGCAATACGTGTGGAATCCTGCCAGTCATAGAGATGCACTCTATAGTCATACGGACCTTTTTGTGTGCTCCAGCTATAGTGACAAAAATCGAGCTGTTCGATAGTGGCATCGGGCATTCCCTGCAAGTCAAAGATAACGCCATAGGCACGCTTTTGTTTTTGAAACCAGCCACTGGCCGGTTCATTGTCGTGATAGGCGATCAGGGTATCAGGCCGCTGCAGATCCCAGCTCAGCAGAGCCTCGTTGACCCGGGTTTGTACGTGCAAATGGACCGGTGGGTAGGTTTTTAAATCCAGGTGAAAATCTTTGATGATCGTTGAATCGGCCATGACCTGAATGGGCTCACGGCCTAGAAAGTGACTTTTAGCATTGCAGACGAGGATATAGTGCCCAATCGGCACAGGTGGAAACCCGAACTTGCCAGCCTCGTCGGTAAAAGCCTCGAAAGACGTGTCCTCCAGATAGAGTCTGGCTGTTAATGGATTCTCCGAGTGGTTTGACCATACCGCGCCCGCAATACGTCCGCTGGGAATGATCGCATCCGGCTCGATGCTTTTCATGTCAAACGCAGCCACACCCACGTTGCTGACCATTTCCAGGAGCTGATGGTATTGGGGGTCATAGAGAGCCTGACTGACCCCTGTGGAATTTGATCCTTTGGCAATGGCGAATGTCGGAGAACTCACGGTATGCACAAGACTACATAGCGAGTCACCCGGTGTGCCCAGACATTCGATCAGCTGGGTGCCTGGTGTATATCCCCTGGAAACCGCCACAAAATAACGCCTGCGGCCGTTCTGTTTTTTGATGTAAAAAAAAGAACAGTCCGTGCCTGCGGGGCTGTCGATTTGTTTGAGCACCGTGCCATCGGCTTTGATATAAAAAAGGGGGTGATCCGGTCCTGTAACAAAAAAATGTTCATCGTCCAGGGCAGGGGATATCGAATGGCCTGCTGCTCCTGCACCGGGCAGAGCAATAGAGTGCGAATGAATAACGGTGTCATCCTCTGTCGTCCGGAGCACATGCAATTGTTCATTGTTCAATCCCGAAACAGTGATTTCGAGGTCATTTCGCACACTTTTTACAGCCAGGGCATCGCCGTTTCTCCCGGCCAATTTTCCTTGAAAAATCCGGATCGCTTGCGAATCCTCATGTGCAAATGCATACAGAACAAAAGAGTCGTTCTCTGGTGCGATATTACCTATGATGATTTGACCTTTCTCCGTCACCACAAGGCGACCGGGAATCGAGTCGCTGATCTCTTTTGGCAGCGGAATCTCTTTGATACGGTTACCGGTCTCGGCATCCAGGCAATGGATCGCGTTTCGTCCTGCAATATAGAGGCGGCCTTGCAGAGTTGCATAGGCCATTCCCCGGATGCCGTTCTGGTGGTCAAACCAATCTGTTTCATTGGCAGATCGTTGCCACCTTGTCGTCCACATTTCATAACCGGTTCCGGTCAGGTTGATCGTATAGTTGGCATTTTCAGTGGAGATGACCAGCTTTCCGTGGGCGGCACCTTCTGTCTGAGGGTTAAAAGTGATGGTCAGTAATACAGACTGGTCTGGCTGCAGGGTCAGCGGTTGTTGGAGCCAGTCTGCCTCGATAGCCGGTAACCCCAACGGCGGGGGAACAGGGGGCAGGATCTGGCTGCTGTCAACGGATACCTGATAAGCGGGATGATCGGTAGAGAGAGCTGTGATCTGAACCCTATGTTCATTGGGATTTTTTATGGCCACAAATTGTGATTTCTGCGCCCGTACAGGAATCGAACGATAATCGAGATTTTGCGTTGAAACCAGCAAGTCGTTTTGTGGTTGTGCCAGGGCGGTATGGAGGAGAATCGAGCTGAACAGCCATGCCAGCAGGCCTTTCATAAAGTTTTCTCCTTGTATTTTCCGTGTACAGTCGTTATTTTCGACAGATCGAAACGATTATGACTCGGTTTGCAAAGTTACAACCGGTCTAAAACTATATACACGCATTGAAATTCCTTTGCGTTAAACTATTAACAGATGATCATTCAACCGGTGAATCCGACAGGTTCAGATTGCAGAAAGGAAACAACATGGCCAGAAAATGGCTCGGTATTTTGATGATTATATCGCTAATGATATTAAACGCGTCCGGTCAGAATGTCCACACACAACAGCAACTGACGGAAAAGTGCATGCAGATGCAAGAAAAATTCAAAGAGATCATGACCATGCAATCGCTCGCAAAGAGTCCCGCCGGACATGATATCTGGTTGGTGACTCTGGGCAAAGCCGGAGCTCAGGGTCGACCGGCTGTGCTCTATATCGCCGGACTCGAGGGCCCGGATCTCGCCAGCACCGAGATCGCTCTGCGTGTCATCGAAGATTGGGCAGGCGAGCTGCAATCCAACCCTGCGCTGTTGGATTCTATATCATTTTACTGGATCCCCAGACTGAATCCCGATGCGGCCATGACCTATTTCGCTACGCCACAGATGGAATCATCCCTCAATGGCAATGCCTATGACGACGACCGTGATGCACGCATCGATGAAGACGGGCATGACGATCTCAACAGCGATGGCCTGATCTCGTGGATGCTTATCGAGGATCCGGCAGGCGAGTGGGTGGCCGATTCCCTGTATCCGGACATTTTGCGCAAGGCAGACAGGGAAAAGGGCGAAACCGGACGGGTTAAACTGCTGCGCGAGGGCAAAGACAATGACAAAGACGGCAAGATCGACGAAGATCCGATGGGCGGAGTGGATATCAACAAGAATTTTACCTATGATTATCCCTTTTTTGCCAAACACAGCGGTTTGTTTCAGATGAGCGAGCCGGAGAGCAAGGCGGTGGCGGACTTTGTGTTCAGCCATGACAATATTTTTATGATCTATTCCTTTTCCTGGCATCACAATCTTATAAAATCCTGGAAAGCGGCGCAAGAGGCTGGGGCAGACAAGGCAGACCGCGACGCCAAAAAAGATCTCAAGCTCGTGCCGTTAGCGGACGCTCCCTATTATCGCTATTTCAATCAACTATACCAGGACGCTCTCAACCCCGAGAATGCTCCGGAAGCACAATTCGGACAAGGGGCACTTCCGGAATGGGCCTATTTTCATGCCGGCCGTTTTTCTCTTTCTGCGCCGGCCTGGTGGCCTCCTCAGATTTCCACAGATTCGACAAAGACCGAAGATAAAGATCTGGAACGTAAACGCAGGTGGGTTCAGTGGAGTCAGCATCTGGGGACTGGATTTACTGCCTGGGAGTCCATTGAACATGAGGATTTTCCCGGTCGCATGGTCAAGGTGGGCGGATTCGATCCGTTCTTCGGTGTTATGCCTCCTGCAGATTCACTCGCTGTCCTGTCTGAAAAGCATGGAGCTCTGTTGCAGCAATTCGCAGATCTTCGACCGCAACTGCAATGGGATCAGGTGCGCGCTGTTCCGTTAGGTGAAAACGTCTATCGTATCGAGGCAACCCTACACAATAAAGGTTTTTTGGCTACAGCCAGCGAGATTGGCAGTCGCATGAAATGGGTACCGAAAATCAGAATCAGTCTCGAGCTGCCTTCCGGTGCCCGTCTGATCAGCGGTCAGGAACGTTTTACCATCGACCGGCTGGAGGGATTCAGCAGCCACGACAAAATTCAATGGGTGGTGCGAACCGATCAGAACCGTATCCAGATGCTGGCCGAATCTCCTGCTGCGGGTCGTGCTGAACATATGTTGGAATTGAAAAATGACTAGCCGGTTGTTGTCAGGATTTTTGTTGAGATTAAATGAGGACCTTATGAAAACATTAGTCTATATCTCGTGCAACCTTTTTTTCCTGTTCGTCCTGGCCCTGGCACAAAATCAGGTGCCGGTGCAGAGCAGCTTTAAGGCCATGGGTGCGCCCAATGATCCGCAAGTCAGTATCGTGTGGAATCGCTATTATGATTCAAAAGAACTGGCCCAAATCGGCGAGCGTATTGCCAGCGCCTTTCCAGGTCTGGTATCGCGTTCATCAATCGGCGAGTCTGTTCAGGGCCGGCCTCTCTTCCTTCTTACTGTGACCTCTAAAAAGGGAGGAAAACCCGAAAACAAACCCGGATTCTATATCGATGGCAATATCCATTCGAACGAAATTCAGGGCAGCGAAGTGGCTCTTTATACAGCATGGTATCTGACCGAGTCGTATGGCAAAATCGAGTGGATCACCGAATTGCTCGATCGGGTCGTATTTTATATCGTGCCCACGATCAACCCTGATGCACGGGACTGGTTCATCCAGCACGCCAATACCCCCCATTCCCCGCGCTCTGGCATGTTGCCCAGAGATGATGATGGCGACGGTCGGGTGGATGAAGATGGCTATGACGATCTGGATGGCGATGGCAATATCGTCCAGATGCGCAAACTCGACCCGGCCGGGCGATATATCATAGACCCCGAGCACCCATGTATGCTCAAACGCGCCGAGCCGGATCAGCCCGGCAAGTATACGATCTTGGGATGGGAAGGCAAGGATAACGATGGCGATGGCCGGATCAATGAAGACGGGCCGGGGTATTATGATCCCAACCGTAACTGGGCGTTTGCCTGGGTACCCGAGTATATCCAGTACGGATCTGATCAATATCCGTTCTCTATTCCCGAGAACCGGGCTGTGGCTGAATTTGTCGTCGCTCATCCCAATATCGCCGGCGCCCAGTCTTATCACAACTCGGGCGGCATGTTTGTTCGCGGTCCGGGCAGCAAAGAGGATACCGAGGTTTATACCCGGCAAGACGTGCAGATCTATGATTTTCTGGCCGAAAAGGGCGAGGAAATCCTGCCGTTTTATCGTTATGTGGTGTTGTACAAAGACATGTATTCTGCAGTGGGCGGCGAACTGGATTGGCTCTATGGCGGCCGGGGAATCTATACATTTACCAACGAGCTGTGGAGTTCCCTGAATATGTTCAAGGATGAAAACGATGAGCAGGGCTGGTTCGGTCGCCAGAAAGATGTCTATCGCTTTGACCGGTTGCTGCTGTTCGGCGAAGGGATCGTCGAATGGACGCCCATCGATCATCCGCAATACGGCAAGATCGAAATCGGTGGCGTCAAAAAAAACTGGACGCGCACGGCTCCGTCCTTTCTGATCGAAGAGATGTGTCATCGCAACATGGCGTTCACACTGTTTCACGCCGATCAGATGCCCAGACTCGCCATCGACTCGGTGCATGTGCAAGAACTGGGGGATGGCTTGCTGCAGGTCGATGCTGTCATTCATAATCAGAGAATCATTCCCACCCGTTCGGACTGGGATGTCAAAAACGGTATCACACTGCCGGATCGCATCACGATTTCGGGTGACGACGTTCAGGTCATCACCGGGTTCAGAGTTCTTGATCCGTTCCTCAATCATTTTCAGGAGCAGACCCATCATCCCGAGACCCTTTATGTGGAGTCCATCAAGGGCATGGACACGGTGCAGGTGCGCTGGATTATCACGGGAAATGACCGCGCGGTAATCAGAGTCGATTCTGTGCGTGGGGGAGTGTTGGGTAAGGAGATCGAGTTGTAATAGGTGAGGGAGTGTGGGAGCGAGAGAGTGACGAAGGGATAAAAGTGTTCATATCTCTCTGTCCCTCTGTTTCGCATGGGAGGCAACAAATAAACAGACACTTGCAAAACTCGAGGAAAAAGTGAATCTCGGCAGGCGAATCAGGGAATATAGAGAGAATGCCAGACGCATCCGGGCGTCATATGATAATCCGCTGAAACGCCCGGAAAACCTGGAGCTCAAGGACAGGATCGAGAGCGAGTTTTATGATGACGAGGCAGAGAAGTATCTGTGTGATTTTAAGAGCGAAATTTTTCGCTATGATCCGAATGAGCCCATGCCTCTCAGCCACAGATATTTCTATGCAAAGCTGGAGCAGATCCAGGCAAAGCGAATTCTCGATATCGGTTGCGGTTATGGATTCACCTCGGTCAATCTCAGTAAAAGGGGAGCGTTCATAGACAGTATCGATATCTCTCCCAAAATGATCGAGCTCACTCAAAAAAATGCCGAGTTCAATCAGGTGCAGGATATGATTCATGCCCGGATCATGTCAGCCCAGAATCTGGAATTTCCGGAACAGACGTTTGATGTTGTTGTGGGCATGGGCATCCTGCACCATCTGAATCTGGATCTTGCGGGCAAAGAGATCTCACGGGTTTTAAAGCCTGGCGGACACGCCCTTTTTCTCGAACCCCGAATTCCGTTCAAGTGGTTGATTCACCTGCGCAGTCTCATCCCGGCAAAATGCTTTGAATCTCCGGGTGGATCCCAGCTCACTGACAGGGATATCCAGGGATTTGCACAGTATTTCTTGAAGCAAGACCTCGAATATTTTCTCTTTCTGAGAAAGCTCACCCGATTCTCCGGTATCAAGAGATTCGAGAACTCTCTGGATAACCTGGACGTGCAACTGGTCAAGCATTTCCCTGTTTTGTCAAAACTCTATTGGGCCTTTGTTCTTGACCTGACGAAATAACCCCCTTATCTCTCCCTCACTCTTTCTCTCAGTCACTCTGTCTCTTAACTTCCCGGATCATTGGTGCAATTTATTATAATATCAATACACGCTCCAATTCCTCCTTGATCAAATCTCTTTTAATGCTTATTATAGAAAAACCTGAACACTTTGTCCTATCCACACCAATCATTTCAAGAGGCGATTATGACTCAACGACTCTATTATTTTCGGTCCTCTGTGGGGCAGAAGATGGTGCTTGCACTGTTTGGTCTCGGATTGCTGGGTTATCTGATCATGCATCTGACGGCAAATTTTCAGATCTTGGGTGAAAATCCGCAAACTCTGGATGTGTATGCGCACACATTGCTCTCTTTGGGACCCTTGCTCATCGCGATAGAGATTGCTCTGGCTTTGGTCTTTCTCGTGCATATTTATCTTGCCATTGTTATCACATTACAAAACCGCAGTGCCCGGCCCGATCGTTACGAGATGATCAGGGATGCGGGTCCGCCCAGCAAAAAGGATTTTTCCTCCAGAACCATGATCTATTGCTCTAATCATGCCGGGTGCGAGGCGGTATGTCCGAAATCCATCTCTATTCGCAGCATTGCCATCATGCGACGCGAGGCTTTTAAGGCCATCCCCTATGGATGACAGATCGGTCAATCAGGATTACCCGATTACCTTTTTTTGTTTGTCTCGAGGTGGCCTGATTATCACTGGCTGCCTTTTTTTATTTACTGTTCATAACAACACTTTACTTGATTTTCCCAAACATTCGCCGTAATTTACAGTTTGACAGATAATAACGCGACACAAGGCGATTCGACATGAAAAAATGGTTTTTATTAATCGGTTTATTAATCAGTGTTCCTGCCCTGTACGCCCAGAATTTCCCAGAGCATCGGGGGGCTGTGAATGATTTTGCAAATGTCATTCCCGACAATTATGAACAGCAGATAGCACGTCTGGCGAACGAGTTGTGGGAAAAGACACAGACTGCGCTGGTCATCGTCACCATAGAATCGGTTCCGGGCGATGCGTTCGAGGATTATGCGGTTCAGCTTTATGAAACCTGGGGGATCGGCGCTCAGGGCCAAGACCGGGGAGTACTTGTTCTCAATGTTACGGATATCCGTAACATTCGTATTGAAGTGGGCTATGGATTAGAGTATTTGATCAACGATGCCCGGGCCGGGGATATCATTCGGCAGGATATGGTGCCGCATTTGCAGAACGGCAATTTCGGTCAGGGATTTTTACAGGCATCACAGACCATCGCGGCCATGGTGGCACAGGATGCCGGTGTGGAGCTCTCTGGCGAGATCCCCACACGGGTTCGCCGCGAGTCAAGGGATTCTGATTCACCCTTTGGTGGTTTGTGCTCGATTATCGCTCTTATTCTTTTTTTTCTCGTTTTTGGGCGCCGCGGTATTTTACCTTTTCTCATTTTCAGCTCCCTGGGCGGCGGAGGCCGGGGTCATTCCGGCTTTGGTGGCGGATTCGGCTCTGGTGGTTTTGGCGGTGGGTTTGGCGGATTCGGCGGCGGCATGTCCGGCGGGGGTGGCGCCAGCGGGGGGTATTAAACCAAAGTTGTACTCATGCAAAGATGCCAAATCGCAAAGGAAAAATATACTTTGATTCTATAGCTCCTTTTACTACGGTGATATTCAATGACTTGAACAAATCGATGAACGCAAAATTTGTCTAAATAATTTGCTGTTCACTTGGAATTCTTGGCGCCCTTGCGCCTTTGTGGGAGCATTTTTTGACAATTTTGGTTGCTAACTGACATTGGAGAAAACTATGGCTAAAATTCCCGAAAAGCCGGAAGATATTTTTGATGAATTCAAATCGGATTTCCTTTCTCTCTATGGTGATAGCCTGGAATCTATTATACTTTATGGAAGCGGGGCCCGTGGAGAATATATTCGCAAAAAGTCCGATATCAATTTCATGCTCGTACTCACCCTCGAAGGGATTCAAAATCTGAGCATTGCGTTTCCACTGGTCAAGAAATGGAGCAAGAGCAATGTCGCTACACCGCTTTTTGTTACAACAGAATATATCGAATCGTCTCTCGACAGTTTTCCTATCGAGTTTCTGAACATGAAAAGTGCTTACAAGGTGGTGTATGGCCAGGATGCACTCGGCCATCTGGACATTGACAGAAAGTATCTCCGCCTGCAGGTGGAAGCACAAATCAAGGGCAAGCTGCTTCATCTGCGCGAACAATTTTTGGGTACCCTGGGCAAGAAACAAGCTTTGAAAAATCTGGCCAAGTCCACGGTTCCGGCCTTTACTTCCATTTTCGCTGCTTTGTTGACTCTTAAGGATATCGATGTCACGGGCCAGGGCGTTCAGGTTCTGCCAAAAACGGCGCAAATCTTTGAGCTGGATGAGGTATTGTTTAAAGATTTGTTGGCTATACGGGACGCGTCTCTGGATCCTTCTGAAACTGAACTGGTTAAACTCACTGAAAAATTGATACACGAAATACGCAAATGTGCTTTGCTCGTCGACAAGTTATAAGGAGAAAATTATGTCAAAGGGCTTAAAATTCGGATGTATCGGGGTCGTTGTTGTCCTTGTTCTGTTGTTGATCATTGGTTACAGTGCATTCAAAAATACCTATAACAAAATGGTGACTTTGGATGAGAGTGTTAACAATTCATGGGCCCAGGTGGAAAACGTCCTGCAACGTCGTATGGACTTGATTCCCAATCTGGTTGAAACCGTAAAGGGATATGCGTCGTTCGAGCGGGAAACCCTGGAAGCGGTGATCCAGGCTCGCGCCAATGCCACCAAAACGCAGATAAACGCCGAATCGCTCATGGAAAATCCACAGATGATGAATCAATACCTGGAATCGCAAAACCAGCTTTCCTCTGCTCTGTCCCGGTTGATGGTTGTCGTGGAGCGATATCCCGATCTCAAAGCCAATCAGAATTTTTTACGCCTGCAGGACGAGCTGGCAGGAACGGAAAACCGCATTGCTGTTGAGCGCAGACGCTATAATGATACCGTGCGAGAGTACAATCAGACACTGCGTCAATTTCCTACTAATATCATTGCAGGATTTTTTGGGTTTGAGACCAGACCTTATTTCGAAGCGCCTGAAGAAGCGCAGCAAGCTCCCCGTGTCGAATTTAATTAATAGTTTTTAAACTCTTTACCAAAACCTCCCGTAGAGTTGATCAGCGGGAGGTTTCTTTTAAACGCCCTGTTTGGTTTTGGAAAGAATTTTTCGAGTGATTAAATTTGGAGCCATTATGGTCAAATGGATAAACTTATTTTTTCTGCTATTAGGGGCAAGCCACCTGGCTGTTTCGGCAAATCAGTCTGCCGGAGAATTGAAACTCTCGGTATATGTGACCGCCCACTCGATCGACCGGTATCTCTCTACTCCGGCAGATCAGGATGCAGCAATAAAATTGTTAAATTCTATGGGTGTTGATCGTGTTTTTCTCGAGATCTACCGGTCAGGATTCGTTGTACCGGTGGAAAAACTTGCGAGTGTCCGTGATCGTTTTCAGACAGCCGGATTTGGGGTTGCAGGCGGCATTGCGACTGTCCCTGGCGGGGATTTTGGCGTTGCACAGGAAGGAAAACTGCACTGGTTCAACTGGCAACATCCAAAGACACAAAAAGATCTCAAGCAGGTCATGTCCGAACAAGCCAAACTTTTTGATACGTTTATTGTCGACGATTTTCTGTGCACCGCCGATACCAGTGATCTCTCTGAAAACGCCAAAGGAGATCGCTCGTGGTCAGAGTATCGGAGGGATTTACTGACCCGGTTATGTGACACGATCTTTTTGGATCCGGTAGATGATGACATGACCATGATCATTAAATACCCCCAGTGGTATGACCGGTTTCATCTGTTTGGTTATGATGTGCCGCGCATGTCTGCCAAATTCGACTCTGTCTGGGTAGGTACGGAGAGCCGGGGAGCGCGCACGCAGCGATTCGGGTTTGTGCCTTCCTATGAGAGCTTTGTCAATTACCGATGGATCGCCAGCATCAGTGGCGACAAAATGGCCGGTGCCTGGTTCGACCACGGCGATACCGATGCCGATGATTTTATGGATCAGGCCTATCAGAGCGTTTTGGCTGGCGCACCCGAACTGATGATTTTTAATTTTAACAACCTGGTACAGGGCCACCCGGCCCATCACCGCCTGCGCCGCGAATGGCCGGTACTTGTCGATTTGCATCGCAGGATCAGAAACCATCCGGTCACCGGAATCTCTGCCTATAAACCGCCCAATAGCGATGCCGGAGGGGATCTCTATATTATGGATTTTATGGGGATGTTGGGCATTCCACTGGTTCCTGTTTCTGAACCGCATGTACAGACTTTGTTGTTTTTACCCACTCAGGCCACAGCTGATCCGGAGATTTTGTCCGTGATCGAAAGTGCTTTGGCACAGAACAAGACCATTGTCCTGACGGCCGGATTTCTCAAACACGCATTGGAAGAATGGCAATCCCGATTGGAACAATTAACGGGTGTGCAATTCCTCGATAGCGAGCCTTTTACGACAACCCTGATTTCGCTGGATGATCAAAATTTTTCTCTGGAGCAGCCAGTGGATTGTGAGGGGATTGTACGGCTTGTCGGTGCAAAACCATTGCTACAGGTGCAGAGTCGTAATAAAACGGTTCCTTTTCTCACAAGGCAAAACAATGTGCTGGTATTGAATACCCATACGTTTTCACAAAAAGATTTCAATGCTGTGGGTGAAGTTTTGCTTTCACCCAAGCCACTGGGACTTTTATCTCTACCCGAGCCTGTGGTAAACCGTCTCAGAGCCCAGTTTCTCGATTCCATGGATTTTTCACTTCAAGGGCCGGCCTGGGTTACATGTCAGCCCATGGGAGAAAGTCAATGGTTTATACAAAATTACCTGGATAAACCGGCCACTGTGCAGTTTAAGCATAAAGATATGCAAAGAGCTAAAGATCTGATCTCATCCAGTTTTATTGCTACAGATGACTCTGTCGTTGAATTGACGCTAGAGGCGCGCTCGAGAATATGGTTAGACATTTCAAAATAATTCAGGATATAGACATGACAAACATATTATGGGGTTGGATTTTTATTGTTGGTACGGGATTATCCTATCTCGGAGCTCAACCCCTCAAGGAACCTGTGGATTATGTGAATCCCTGGATCGACTCGGTTAATTCGCGATGGTTCTTTTTTTCCTCGGCCAGTAGGCCGTTCGGAATGGTCAATCTGAGTCCGGATACCAAACTCGAGGGCGCCTGGGATTCAGGATACCGTTATAACGAAACCTTTATCCACGGTTTCAGCCATATTCATGCCTGGCAGCTCTCAGGTATTCCGGTGATGCCGGTGACCGGGGAAGTTGACCCCACATTGGGGTCTGCATTATACGGATCCAATTTCGATCACGAGGATGAGGCCGTTGCTCCGGGCTACCACAAGGTCTATCTCAAAGACCATAAAATAACCGCTGAACTCACCTCCACCAAAAGAGTCGGATTTCATCGCTACAAAACAGACGACTCTACGCCTTTGCATGTGCTGTTCAATCTGGGTGCAGAGCTGGGGCCCTCTGATATGATCGATTGTCTGGCTCGTCAGGTCAATAACCGTGAAATCGAAGGTTATGTCACGGCCAAAGGAACACGCCGCCGGCCTAAAGATACCCGGATTTATTTCGTCGCATTTTTTGACAAGCCTATGCTGGGATTTCGCTGCTGGGATGGATCAAAGATGTTTATGTATGAAACGGATATCCAGGGGGATGATAGCGGAGTATGGCTCACGTTCGATTCTTCCAGTGACCGGATTTTGCAAATCAAGATCGCCATTTCCTATGTCAGTATCGATCAGGCCCGGTTGAATTTGCAAACCGAATGCCCGCACTGGAATTTCGATCGGGTACGTCAGGATTCTCGCAAGATATGGAACGAGTGGCTGAGCAGGATCAAGGTCGAAGGGGGGAGCGAGGCGCAAAAGATAAAATTTTATACCGACCTCTGGCATTCGATCCTGGGACGACGAATCGTCAGCGATGTCAATGGCAGGTATTGTGACATGACCGGCCAGGATCCTGTGATCCGGCAAATTCCCCTGAATGAGCAAGGTAAACCTAAATACCACCACTATAATTCCGATTCATTCTGGGGCGCACAATGGACTTTGAATACGCTTTGGTCACTCGTTTATCCGCGTGTGGCCAGCGAGTTCACCCGCTGTTTTCTCGATTACTATGACAATGGCGGGCTGATCCCCCGCGGACCCTCTGGGGGGAATTATACTTTTGTCATGACTTCGGCTCAGACCACCCCGTTCATTGTTTCCAATTATATGAAGGGAATACGGGATTTTGATATCGAAAAGGCATATGAGGGCATGCGAAAGAATCATTTTCCCGGTGGTCTCATGTCCAAAGCCGGCTATGAGCACGAGTCATCTGTTGGCGGAGGGATCGCTTATTATCTCGAGCAAGGTTACATCCCTCTGGGGATCGAGGCCAAAGCCTATCATGTTTCCGGTGCCGGTCAAACCCTTGAATACGCTTATATCGATTGGTGTCTGGCTCAGATGGCAAAAGCGTTAGGTAAAACCGATGACCACGAGTTGTTTCTGCAGAGGGCAAACAATTACCGGAATCTGTATGACAAGGAATCCGGATACATGCGACCCCGCATGATGGATGGCTCGTGGATAACACCTTTTGATCCGGGAGATCGCACCGGATTCGTAGAAAGCAACGCCTATCAGGCGACCTGGTATGTTCCGCATGATGTGGCCGGGTTAATCGAACTCATGGGTGGCCGAAATGCGTTCAATACTAAACTGAATGTTGCGTTTGAGCAGGCCAGGGAACATTGTTTTGTTTCCTCTCACGGCCAGTATACCGATTATCTCAATTATGGCAATCAACCTGCCATGCAGGTAGGTCACTTGTTCAACTATTCGGGAGCGCCGTGGTTAACTCAGGAATGGATCCGTCAGGTCAATGAGGCGGCCTTTGGCGGCATCACACCTGAGAGCGGCTATAATGATGATGAGGATCAGGGGCTTATGGGAACTTTGAGTGCCTTGATGTCTATGGGACTCTTTTCAATGCGCGGCGGGGCTGATGTGCGTCCTATCTATGAATTGACCAGTCCGGTTTTCGATCGCATCGTGATCAAACTAAACCCGGATTATTATCCAGGCAAGACATTTGAGATCAATGTATCGAATAATTCCGACACCAATATTTATATTCAATCCGCCCGGTTGAATGGTGACGAGTTGAACAAACCCTGGTTTTACCACGATGAGCTCGTTCAGGGCGGAACCCTGGACATTGAATTGGGCCCTACCCCCAACAAAGAGTGGGGAAGCGATCCCATGGCTGCACCTCCCTCGATGAGTGATGAGATTTCTTTACGTTGAGGGTTTTGATATGGATGGGCATCTGATTCTGGAACGCAGAGTTCGCCGAGGAAGCAGAGGAACTCGGAGAAAAGAGAAATAGTGGATGATGTGATATTTTGATTTTACAAATATTTTCTCAGCGGATCTCTGCGTTCTCTTACTCTGCGTTGGGACATTGAAATCGTGGGTGTTACGAGTCTGTTCTCAAACGCGGAGCTCAATTAAGAGAGTGAACAGTTTATTTAAACAGTTCAACGGTTCAACAATTTAAGAGTGATAGAAAAACGATTTGTTTAACAACACTGAATGTGCTAGATGCAGAAAGAATAGCTGAACAGAATAACAAGGGGGCATTAGGGAAGGAGGAGAACTATGCGCGATCATCAGGAACGGGATTTTCAACGCCGGGATTTTCTCAGAATCAGTACGGCCAGCCTGAGTTCGTTATTCATTGCCTCAAAGATGGCGGGGTGTGGTTCGCCACGAGGCCGGGGAGAAGCTTTTAGTGAATTCAAAGTCGATCCCATCGAAACCGTTCGCATCGGTTATGTGGGTGTTGGGGGCATGGGTTCCAACCATGTGCGCAATCTGCTGGATATCCCGGGAGCGCAGATCAAAGCGGTTTGCGATATTGTTCCCGAAAAAGTCGAACGCATCCAAAAATGGGTTTTGGAAGCCGGGCAACCCAAACCCACCGGGTATTGGCAGGGAGAATATGATTTTGAACGCATGTGTGAAACCGAAGAACTGGATCTGGTCTATACCGCTACACCCTGGCGATGGCATGTGCCGGTATGCGTGGCTGCCATGAAAAACGGCAAGCATGCTGCCACAGAGGTCCCGGCTGCCTATACCGTGGACGGCTGCTGGGAGTTGGTAGAAAACGCGGAAAAATACCGCAAGCACTGTATCATGATGGAGAATTGCTGCTATAATCGTCCTGAGCTCATGGTTCTGAATATGGTGCGCCAGGGGCTGTTTGGCGAAATCCTGCATGCTGAAGCCGGTTATTTGCATGATTTGCGGGGCATCAAATTCAGTGAAAAGGGCGAAGGATTGTGGCGCAGAAATCACTCCTGGGATCGCAACGGTAACCTCTATCCCACACACGGATTGGGTCCGGTCGCTCAGACCATGAACATCAACCGTGGTGACGCGTTCGATTATCTGGTCTCCATGAGCAGTCCGTCGCGCGGATTGCAGCTCTATGCCGAAGAGAATTTTCCACGCGATCATCCTTATAATCAGGAAACCTTTAAGCTGGGCGACGTCAACACCTCGTTGATCAAAACCAAACACGGTAAGACAATCATCCTGATTCATGATTGCAACCTGCCACGGCCTTATTCTCGAATCAATATGGTACAGGGAACCAAAGGTTTGGCGCAGGGATGGCCCAATCGACTGCATATCGAAGGAAAGAGTCCGGCTCACGAGTGGGAACCCATAGAAGACTATTATGAACAGTATGATCATCCCCTTTGGAAAGCCATTGCCGACCGGGGTGCAGGACGCGGTCATGGTGGCATGGATTATATCGAAGACTATCGTCTGATTCAGTGTCTGCGGGAAGGCAAGCCCATGGATATGGATGTCTATGATGCGGCTGCCTGGAGTGTGGTCGGGCCTTTGAGTGAGGAATCGGTATCCAACAAGAGCAGGCCTGTTGATTTTCCGGATTTTACCAGGGGAAAGTGGCAAACCAACCCGCCTCTGGGAATCGTAACGATTTGATTCCAATGCCAGGTTATCGCCTGGCATTTTGCTTCTCTGTAATACAAATCAGAAACATTGTGTGTTTTAAAATAGTTTTTTGCCCTGCTCCCTGGTGAAAAGCATTAAAGGAGCAAGTTACTCTTTTTTTTGCGATGGGGCGTGAGGGTGGATTCTTTTGCAAGACATTGACCCATAGACCGGGAAGAACCAATGAAGTCATTTATTTACCTGACACTCGTTTATTTTTTTATGTTAAACCCGATTTTTCAAACGATTCATGCCGCTGATTCGACCCTGATCGTCATGACATTCAATATCAAGAACCGGTATGAAGAACCACCCAATGACTGGCAAAGCCGGTTGCCGAAAATCAAAGACGTGATTGAGGATCATGCTCCGCATGTCTTTGGTGTTCAGGAAGCCTTTTATAATCAGGTCAAGGATTTGGATGAAACATTGCCTGGCTATGAATGGATCGGCCTGGGGCGTGATGGCGGCAGTCGTAATGAATTCATGGCGGTTTATTTTAATACCGAACGATTGCAACCTCTGGAATTCGATCATTTTTGGCTTTCCGATAGCCCCATGACTATGGGGTCTGCCACATGGGGCAATACCAACCGGCGCATGGTCACATGGGTAAAGTTCAGGGACAAGCAGTTTTCTCGTGAATTTATTTTTATTAATACCCATTTTGATCATCGTGTAGAGTTGGCGCGCGTCAACAGTGCTTTCCTGATAGATAAAAAGGTGCGTGATTTTAAATCCCAGATTCCTGTCATCCTGGTTGGAGATTTCAATGCCACTGCTGAACAACACCCTGCCTATGACATCCTGACCAAAGCCGCAGCCTTTGAGGATTCATGGACCCAGGCCACAGAACGGCTGGGAGAAGGTCTCGATACATTCAACGGGTTTCGATACGGGCCCCATGATGGCGGCCGCCGCATCGACTGGATTTTGGCAAGGGGACCTGTCAAGGCGCAAAAAGCGATCATAGACAATCGTGACTATGACGGGCACTATCCCAGCGATCATTTTCCTGTCATTGCTCATTATAGCTATCGTGCCGAACCGGGTCCACGGGTCTATTTTCAGGCCCATCGGGGTGCCGTGGATGAGGCCCCTGAAAACACCCTGGCCGCACTGCAGCATGCCTGGTCCATTCCGGGGGCCATTCCCGAAATCGATGTTCGCCAGACTGTGGATGGTGTCCTGGTGGTTCTGCATGATGAAACTTTGGAAAGGACAGTATCGGATTCTGCTGAATGGATATCTCAGCCGGTCTCGCAATTGACCTGGAGCCAAATTAGTGAGTTGGATGTTGGTTCCCATTTTGACGTTTCTTTCAAGGGAGAAAAGATTCCCAGATTGGAGCAGGTCTTGCAAATGATGCAAGAGGATAGTGGACGGCAGCTCTATATCGACCTAAAAGGAGAAATCGATTCCGAGACACTGCAACGTTTGATCAATGCGACCGGCATAGAGTCACGTTTGATCTTTGTACATGGCGATATTGCAGAGCTCCGCCGTCTTAAAGCCAAATATTTGCTCAGCCGCACCATGACCTGGTTATCAGGTGCCGATAGCAAAATCAAGCAACAGTTTGAAACATTGAATGAACAGGCATTTGCAGGTATCGATCAATTACAGTTCCATCTTTATGGGCATGAGGAACACGGGGTGATCGTCTATGACCTCGAGGATGAATGGTTGCACTATGCCTTCAAAGTGCTGGCAGAGCAGGGCCTGGTACTTGAGGTGCGTCCCTTTATCTTTTCTCCGGCATCACTCGAAAAACTGAGATCTTTGGGGATCCGATGGTATGTCACTGATGCTCCCCAAGCATTTCATAAAGCTTTATCCAAAGCATCTGATCGATAGAAACAGGTCTGACCAACATTTACGCTGATCAGACCGTGGATGGGGGGTTGAGTACTTTATTTTTACTGCAATTAAATTTCGGTTTTTATGTTCTTACAGCAATTTTAGCGCAGAGAATAAACTTAGATAGTGCACCATCATTTCATTGTCATCAACAATTTCTCATAGAAAACAAACTCTTTTTTTTTACTTGATGACAATTGTTCATTTTTACAGGAACATAATCCGGCAGATAAAGACGGCAGCGAGAATTCCGGCGACATCTGCGATGAGTCCGGCGGGTATGGCATAGCGGATTTTTTTAACATTGACAGCGCCAAAATAGACGGCAATGACATAAAAAGTGGTTTCCGTAGAGCCATAAATCGTCGAAGCCAGCTGGCCGATAAAAGAATCCGGGCCATGGGTTTTGATGAGTTCGGTAATCACACCGAGGGCACCGCTGCCTGACAGGGGACGCATAATGGCGGCAGGCAGGATCTCGGCAGGCATACCGATCATTTTTGTCAAAGGCGTCAATAATGTGACAAAGGCCTCCATAGCACCAGAGGCGCGCAGCATGCCGATAGCTACGAGAATGGCCACCAGATAGGGGATAATGCGTATGGCCACCTGGAAACCCTCTTTGGCACCTTCGACAAATGTTTCATATACCTTGACTTTTTTGATGATGCCGATAACCGGAATGATCAAAAGTACGACCGGGATGGCATATTTAGATAGGGTGCTGATTACCACGTTGAACAAATTTTCTGGCAAGCTGGCTGTTATGAGCGAGGCCAGACCAGACAGCCAGAAGCTGAGGATAAATGCGACCAGAGCCAAAAAGACGAGAATGCCTTTGAGATTTTCTCTGATAAAGGAACCAAACCCTTCTGTTGTCGTTTCAATTGCGGAAAACAGCTTGACCATGGTGATGGCCGTGATCGTGGCCATTGTGGATGCAAAGATGGTGGTGCCGATGATTGCAGCCGGATTTTGAGATCCCAGTCCGGCTCGAATACCGATTACTGTCATGGGAATGAGGGTGATACTTGCGGTATTGAGGCCTAGAAACATAATCATAGCGTTTGATGCGGTTTCTTTATCCTCATTGAGTTCTTGCAAGTGTTCCATGGCTTTGATACCCATGGGAGTGGCCGCATTTCCCAGTCCTAGCCAATTGGCTGAGAGATTCATGACAATAGCACCTATCGCGGGGTGGTCAGAGGGGATTTGCGGAAAAAGAAACCGGCTGACCGGTCGAATCGCCTTGGCCAAGAGTTTGACAAGTCCGGCTTCTTCTGCGATTTTCATGATGCCCAGCCAGAGGGCCATGATACCGATCAGGCTAAATGCGATATTAACGGATGTTTCGGCATATTCAAATGCGGCGTCTGTGATCTCTTTGACATTACCCGTAATAAACGCAACGAGAATGGCAATGGCCACGAGAAAGAGCCAGACATAGTTCATCATAAAAAAGACTCCCGGAATTGGTGGTGCATCTCGTCTTTGTGTTTGTCATTAAATTAAAATTTTTTAGCAGATATTCAATCGAAATCTCATAATAGGGTACAATTGAACATAAAATACTTGAATTGTAGTAAACTTGTTTGTAAATTAACCTGATTTTAGTTACCAGTTTTAATTTTAACAATATTATTGGAGGATAAAATGAAAGTTAAAATCGATGCTGATCTTTGCACGGCATGTGAGCTTTGTGTTGATACGGCTCCAGAGATTTTTGAAATGGGTGATGATGTAGCAGAAGTAATTGTCGACGTGGTGCCGGAAGATCAGGAAGATTTGGCTCGTGAATGTGCAGAATCCTGTCCAGCTGAATGTATCATTATCGAAGAATAACCCGACACTTTTTATATAGTATGGCTGGTTCTTTTAGAGCCAGCCATTTTTTTATGCCATCCGTAGAGAAGAGGGGGAGGGTGCCGTTATTTAAAGATAACAGCCAAAATATACGGAATCGGCTGGCTCTCTATGTCATGATTTTAACACGAGTTAATATAAATCCGGATTTCCGTTGACAATTCTTTGCAGATTGTTTATATTCATAAAACTTTTGAACCGGTTTAAATTATTGGAGGAGCAAATGAAATCCAAGCTCGCAATCGGGATTACCTTGTTGTTTGCATCCGTTGCTTTTATCTTTACGGGATGCGGCGACGGTGACGGTGTGGTGAATTTGAAGATGGGTCATGGTCTGGATATCACGCATCCCGTTCACAAGGGTATGGTTTTTATGGCTGAAAAGGCAGCTGAAAAATCGGCTGGCAAGATAAAAATCGATATTTATCCCAGTGAACAATTGGGAAATGAACGGGAGTTGATCGAACAGTTACAAATCGGCAGTGTTGCCATGACCAAAGTTTCGAGTTCTGCGCTGGAAACGTTTGTACCTGCCATGCAAGTTTTTGCTCTTCCCTATCTATTCCGGGATTCCGATCATAAATGGAATGTATTGAATGGCCCGCTGGGCCAACAGCTTTTGGATGAAGGCGCTCAAAAAGGATTAAAGGGATTGGTTTATTATGATGCTGGCGCCCGCAGCTTTTATACGGTTGATAAACCCATCCTGAAACCCGAAGATTTGGATGGTCTCAAGGTTCGTACCCAGCAAAGTCCGATGGCAATCAGAATGATCAAGGCCATGGGTGGTTCACCCACTCCCATTTCCTGGGGTGAGCTCTATACATCACTACAACAGGGTGTTGTCGATGGTGCAGAAAACAATCCCCCCAGTCTTTATACGGCTCGTCATTATGAAGTATGTAAGCATTATAGCCTCGATGAACATACCATGGTACCTGATATCGTTCTTATCAGCACCATCGCCTGGAATAAATTGAGTCCGGAACATCAAAAAATTCTCATGGAATCGGCCAAAGAATCCGTTCCTTATCAAATTCAGCTCTGGGAAGAGTTTGTCGCTCAAAGTATGGAAGAAATGAAAGCCGCCGGACTTTCGGTTTATACCCCAGACAAAGCTCCATTTCAGTCTCAGGTACAAGACCTTTGGCGAGAGTATGATGGTACTGAAATCGGTGAACTGGCCCAAAAGATTCAAGAGGTACAATAAGAATGCTCACAAAAATCAAATTATGGCTTGACAGGGCCCTAGAAACGCTCACAGGGGTGTCTATGGGCATCCTCGTGGTTGATGTGGCCTGGCAGGTTATTACCCGTTTTATTCTCAAGCAACCCAGTTCCTGGACTGAAGAGCTGGCGACCTTTTTGGTGATTTGGGTCGGCTTGTTAGGATCTGCTGTGGCGTTAAACAGACGGGCTCATCTGGGAATCGACTATTTTGTTGGCAAGCTGTCTACCCGAAAACGCCTGGTGGCAGATGTTTTTGGTTATCTCTGTACCGGATTCTTTTCCATTTTTGTTTTGCTCATCGGCGGATTCAGGCTGGTGACCCTAACTTTTATGCAAAATCAAACGACCCCTGCTCTGGGAATCAAAATGGGTTATATTTATCTCGCTATACCTATTGCAGGCTTTTTTATTGCTTTGTATAGCATAGAGTTTCTTTTGGATACACTAAAGAAATTCAAAGATAAGCAAGATAAACCTGACGCGCCTATCGTCCAAGTAGATTAAACAAAGGTGTTCGAATGGACCTGCCTCTCATTGTATTGTTGACGAGCTTTCTATTCCTGCTCGTTATG
>CAYNUX010000011.1:0-23482 GCA_964400115.1 uncultured Cytophagia bacterium | reverse complement strand
AGCAAGACCAAACGTTTGCATCAGAGTTCTTGACTTTTGTGCTTCAAGCTATTACTTTTCAATACAAGAAAGGATAAGCCTATGATAAAGACAGCCATACTTTTAACAGCCGGAAAAGGCCGCAAGTGCTGGCCCTATAGTGTAACCAAGAATAAATGCATTTTGCCGATCGCCAATCGTCCAATTTTGCTTTGGATGCTTCAGGCTCTCCACGATGCCGGAATTGAACGTGTGGTGGCCGTGACCGGATACAAAAGCGATCAGGTCGCGCATGCGCTTCGAGATGCTCCTCTTCCGGTATCTTTGGTGAAATCTAACGGTCAGGGCACCGCCGTCGATGTGGCAACAGCATGGAACGAGTTGGATGACCAAAAAGTGCTTGTCTGCTATGGTGACCTCATGATTAATCCTCAATCCATACAGGATCTCATTGTCCATTCCCGGGATCATGATACTGTTGGAGTTGCACTTGTGGATCCACTGGATCAGGAACCACCACAGGAATGGATGTGTGCTCAAGTCAAAGACCATCAGCTGGAACAGGTTCTGGGTCACCCCCGGGATGATGTCTCTCATCGATTGTGCGGCATCTATGTCCTGGATGAAAAGATAAAGTCTTTTCTCACGCCTCATCCTGGTTATATGCAAAATACTCAGGTTGGAATGATGCCTCCTGAAGAAAGTCCGCTTGAGGATTGCTTGCAATTTGCCATCGAAAAGAACGAAACCATTTCGGCCGTCCCCTCGAAAAAACCGTTTGTGGATATCGATTCACCCTGGCATTTATTATTAGCCAATGAACAGTGGCTTGATTATTTGTCGGAAAATATGCAGGAAACTATTGCATCATCCGCAAAGATTTCTGACTCTGCTCAGATCGGGGGTCGTGTGTGGATTGGTGAAAACAGCGAAATCGGCCCGGGTGTGATTATAGAGGGAGATGTCTGGATCGGCAGTAACAGCACCGTTACACAGGGCGCGATTATCGAGCCTCGGGTTCATATCGGAAATCATTGCCTGATACGACGGGTGTGTCAAATCGAGCACCATACTGCAGTCGGAGATCAGTGCGTGGTAGGGCATGCAGCAGAGGTTTCCGGTATCATGATGCGCAATAGTTATGCCTATCATTATGGCGAATATTGGGGGATCCTGGGCGAAAACACGGATTTGGGGGCTGCTACGGTATGCGGTAATTTGCGTTTTGATGATCAACAAACCATGCATCGTATGGCCGGATTTCGGACGGTGCCCCGGTATGGCGCAAATGCTGCGTATCTGGGGGATTATGTGCGAACTGGTGTGAATGTTATTTTAATGCCTGGCGTCAAGATCGGTCCTTATAGCGTGGTCGGCGCCGGAACTGTCGTGGATAGTGATGTGCCAGAGAATTCATTGATCTATGTACAACAACAACTGGTAAAAAAAACATGGGGGCCGGAACGCTATGGCTGGTAGAAAAGGTGCTCGGATGAGTCTCAGAGTCGTCCTCAAGACTCTGGGGATCCTTTTTCTGACTTTGGTTTTGTTCGTCGCAGGTCTTTTTATTTATCGTATCAGAGATCGCAGTCGAGGCTATGATCTGGATTTAGCTTTAGTTGACCACCAAGCACGGTCGTTATGGGCGGGAGTTGCCAAACAAAAGATTACTCCCGAGCTCGTGGATACATGGTACGATGCAGATCAAAACGGCCGTTTTGAACCGGCCAAGGGGGATACCATTATTGACCGCAATGGCAACCATCAATTCGATGCGTTTTGGCTGGCCGGATTTCATCAGGCAAGACCTGCCTCGGGTATTCACGATGAGCTTTGGGCACGCACTGTGGTTGTATCGGATGGAATTCATTCCGTGGCTATGGTCACCATTGATGCCATTGGCCTTTTTCACAACACTGTCGTTGATGTGAGAAAAGAGTTGGCAGAGCTGAGGGTACCGGTCGATCATGTTATCATATCCTCCACTCATAACCATGAGGTGCCTGATCTGATGGGACTTTGGGGAGAGACGTGGTTGAAATCCGGTGTCGATAATGCATACCTGGAATTTGTAAAAAGGCGCATTGTGGCTTCCATCAAAGAGGCTGTACTCGAATTGCAGCCTGTCAGGATAGAGACAGCTGTCATAGAGTCCGGTGAAACCGATCTTGTACGCGATTCCCGGCCTCCGTTGATCATGGATGATGATATACGTTTGATGCGGTTGGTAGGCATGGAAAATGATTCATTGCTCGGTGTGATGATGAATTATGGCAATCATCCTGAAACACTGAGTAGTAAAAATACTCTTATCACTGCAGATTTTTGTCATTATTGGATCAAAGGGATCGAAGAAGGGATCACATACGATGGGGAACTGAAACGTTCGGGGATTGGGGGGATGGCACTTTTTTTTAATGGTGCTGTTGGCGGACTGATGACCACGCTCGGGGTCGAAGTGCATGATCCCTGGTTGAATCGCTCATTCAAAGAAGCAAGCTTTGAAAAGGCCCGTGCTCAGGGCTATCGACTTGCTGCTCGTGTACTGGATCAAATGGAGAATGGACCCTGGCAGCCAGTCGGAGATCATCCCATTCGTTTACGTGCCAAAACGTTTTTGTTACCGGTGCAAAACATCAATTTCTTTCTTGCCGGAGGGCTGGGATTATTTGATCGCGGATTTATCGGCTGGAAAAATGTCCGGAGTGAAGTCAATGTTATTCAAATCGGTCCTGTATGGATATTGACGGTACCCGGTGAAATTAATCCGGAAATCGTGAACGGGGGGATAGAGGTTCCCCAAGGTGCAGATTTTGAAGGTCTTCCGATAGAGGTTCCTCCTCTAAGAGAACAAATCGATTCTCCCTATGTTTTTGTGATAGGTCTTGCAAACGATGAAGTGGGATACATAATGCCCAAAACCCATTGGGATGAAAAAGAGCCTTTTACATACGATTATGAACGTGCGCCGTATGGCGAAATTAACTCGCTGGGGCCTGAAACCGGTCCGCTTGTCCATAAGCAGTTGTCTGTCTTGATACATGAGCTGCAAACAAAGGAGTAGTCTGTGCCCGGTAAAAAACGAATTGGTATACTCTTTGGGGGACGCTCCAGTGAGCATCAGGTGTCGTTGGTCTCTGCCTCTTCTGTTTTATCACACCTGGATCCGGCAAAATATGAGACCGTTGCCATAGGAATTACACCACACGGGCAATGGGTGGTGGGAAAAGACGTTTTGCAAAAATTTAAAACGGGTGAATATGATGTGTCGGGCTTGCACGTTCTTGTCCCGGATCCCACTGTCAAAGGGATAGCGACCTTTGGACGTCAGACAAAAGAAATAGAGATGCTGAATCTCGATGTCGTTTTTCCGGTTCTGCACGGTACTTACGGCGAAGACGGTTCTATACAGGGTGTGCTGGAATATAGCGGAATCCCTTATGTCGGTGCAGGGGTTTTGGGCTCTGCCGTTTGTATGGACAAAATTATACAGAAACAGCTCTGTCGTGCCAGCGGACTGTTGGGTGTGGATTTTTTATGGTTCCGTGGCATCGATTGGTACCTGTCTGATCAAGACGATAAAGCTCCTCTTCTGGCTGACCAACTTGCGAATATGTCTCAGAATCAAATAATACAAACCATTTTTGATCGATTGGATAGTCCGGTTTTTGTCAAACCATCGAATATGGGATCGAGTGTAGGGATTACCAAAGCCCATGACGAAAAAGAGTTACGAGAGGCTATAGAACTCGCATTGCAATATGATTCAATGATCCTGATCGAAAAGGCTGTTGAGAATGTAAGAGAGTTTGAAGTTTCTGTTCTTGGCAATGAAACGCCGCAGGTGTCAGTCGTTGGAGAGATTGTGCCGATGAACGAGTTCTATGATTATAATGCCAAATATATAGATGGTAACACTCGTCTCGAGATTCCCGCCAAACTCCCGGAAGAGCAGAGTAAAGCAATACAAGGTGCAGCGCTAAAGAGCTTTTTAGCGACCCGTGTCGATGGTTTGGCCAGAATTGATTTTTTGATGGATGATCGCACGCAGCTATTTTATGTGAGTGAAATCAATACACTGCCAGGCTTTACACAAATCAGCATGTATCCAAAGCTATGGCAAGCATCAGGAATCTCTTATTCAGAGCTCTTGGAGAGGATTATCGGGTTGGCGGAAAAGAGATATGCTGGACGAAAAAAAATAAAAACGACTTTTGATCCCAAATCCGACTGGTATCGCTAGGGGGGAGCTATGCCTGTAAGAAAACTAAATTTTAGCAAAATATCAGCCACCGGCAATGATTTTATTCTTATCGATAATCGAAAACTAGAGTGGCACCCTCTGCAAGACAGAATAAAGTTTCAATCCATGTGTCAGCGCAGGCAGGGAGTGGGGGCGGATGGAGTCATTCTTTTACAAAACAGCTTTCGTTCTGATTTCGAGTATATACATATCAACTCTGACGGAAGTGTTGCCGAAATGTGTGGTAATGGTTCTCGGGCAGTGGCCTTTTTTGCCAAAAAACACGGAATTGCAGGCAAGGATCTTGCGTTTGATATTCAGGGCCGTATCTATCGTGCCCATGTGAATGGACGTCATGTTACCACAGAATTTATTCCTCCCCACCCCCCAGAGTTTGATCTTAATATTACCGACGAAACGGATTTGCAAGAGGGCGGCTTTATCGATACCGGAGTCCCTCATTTTGTGCTCTATGTGACGGATATCGAGAAACTAAATGTGGATGATCTGGGACAAAAATACCGACATCATGCAAGATTTGAACGGGGGAGTAATGTCGATTTTGTTCAAGTCAGGGATGAACACAATCTCATGGTTCGTACCTTTGAGCGAGGAGTAGAAGCAGAAACAATGGCATGTGGCACCGGAGCTGTTGCCACCGCCGTCATTGCCTTTTTGCACAAACATGTCTTTCCGCCGGTTGACATCCATTTTCCTGGCGGCACCCTGCAAGTCAGTTTTGATGATCTCAATACTATTATGCTGGCAGGTACGGTCACTCTTGTATATACGGCAACACTGGACGAATCATTTTTCGCCAAAGATCAGGAGTCCTCTGCATGATTTATGGCCGAAATACTGTTTTGGAATGGCTGCAAGCGGATCAGCCCATAGACACTTTGATTATCGTGGAGAACGCAAAGGGAAATGCCATAGAGAAAATCACTCGATTGGCAAAACAGAACAATGTTCCTGTAGTATTTAGACCCAAGAAATGGTTTCAGCAAAAATGTGGTCATGTGAATCATCAGGGTGTGGCGGGCCAGCACCCCGATTTTGAAAATTATAAAGATCTTGCTGATTTGTTTGAAATTGCCAGAGCCCGACAAGAGCCCCCCTTTTTCGCTATCCTCGATGAGATTCAAGATCCTCATAATATGGGAGCCATTCTCCGTTCGGCTGATGGGGCAGGAGTTCATGGGATTATCATCCCTAAAGACAAGGCTGTAGGGATTACTCCTGTTGTATATAAATCATCCTCCGGTGCAGCGGCGCATATAGCCGTAGCAAGAGTGACGAATCTGGTTCGTGCGATCAAGCAATTAAAGGATAGCAGAGTGTGGATAATCGGTACAGATGGTCAGGCGGAAAAATCTTATGCCGAAATGGACTATCGATTACCTGTCGCCATTGTCATGGGAAGTGAGGGCAAGGGGCTGCGCCGGCTGGTGAAAGAAAATTGCGATTTTTTATCTTGTATTCCTCTGCTGGGAAAAATCAATTCCTTGAATGTTTCCGTGGCAGCCGCACTCTATTTTTTTCAGGCACGATTGCAAAGATCCTCGAAATAAAAGGCGGAAAGAAGGTGACTGGCCTTCTTTCCGCACTCGGGGTGCTTTTAGGTCGAAGCTATTTGAGTAAAGTCATTTGTTTGTTCGCTTTAAAATTATCTGTCCTTAACTGATAGATATAAGCGCCGCTGGGAACAAGCATACCCATATCATCACGACCATCCCAGATGACTCTGTGTTCTCCTGCCATAAGATTTCTGTTCAAGAGCTGACGAACCTGTTGCCCTCGCATGTTATAAATTTCCAAATACACCGGTGCCATTTCAGGCAGCCTGAAAAGAATCGTTGTTTCAGGATTGAAAGGATTGGGATAGTTTTGTTCCAGTTCATAGCCCTGAGGAGTTTTGGCTATGGTTTCGATTTGAACCGGTCCGTGACGTGTTTCCTGACCATAAACATCAACGTCTGCGAGAACATAAAAATAAGTTTTACCCCACTTTATGGTGTTATCAAGGTATTCATAGGTATGGTGTTCCTGGCTGTTGATCGCTCCAGGGATAAGACGAGTGTTGATTTCTTTATAGTCGTTATCTTGTCTCTCTGAGCGGAAAATTTTGAAACCCAGGTTTTCGGTTTCCGATTGTGTTTGCCATTGCAGCATGACACCCTTGTCAACGACATCGAGTGTAAAGGATGAAAGCTCTATGGGAAATGCTTCACCGTTGGTAAAACCAAAATTGGCTGTACGATTGTTTTCACCTGGACCTAATTCAATAGTAAAGGGTAAATTCGCTGTTGTCAGAACAAGATCGTCATTCAAACTCGTCGGATCGATCTCAATCGTATAGTTGCCCGGCACCAGATTTTCAAACAGGTACCGGCCCTGCTCATCACTCACCTGCTCATCGATAACCACCTCATTAGAGTTGATCAGTTGTAGCACAGCATGTTCTATGCCTTGTTCCTGACTGCTTTTGGCTCCGTCTTCATCCAGGTCCATCCAAATATTTTCGCCGATGCTACTCAAATGGCGAACGATATTTTCATCCTGTTCAGATGAAACAAAGTAATCCTGGAAAAGGATATCCGTATGCCGTACAAAAGCTCGATTAATAATATTCGTATTGGCCAGGTCATTGACCTTTACATGGATCGCAAGAGTGGTATCCTGGGCGGCGTATACCATGTCCAGATTCCATGTCACAATGGTTCTATTGCCATCGTTCGTGATTTGTGGATCTCCTGTAGCGGATAAAACATCGAGACCTGCATCAAGCGTATCCACGATACTCACATCCAGAGCTGGTCCATTTCCTTCATTGGCAAGAGATAATCTATACGTATAGGTTTGCCATACATCCACGACTTGTAATGTGTCTGCTTTTGATAGGGTTACTTTGGGGTGAGCCGGAAGTTCATGGATGAATACAGCTTGTGGTCCATAAAGAATATACTGATTTGAATCTCCGATACAAACTCTGCTTTCCCACCATCCGGAAACCGGGTTATTAAGAATATCTCCACCTGGTGGTGGAAACCCGAGATCTCCATTGTTCCATGCCATATTATCAGAAATTGTTCCGGACATGTCAACGCCATTCGGATCTTTATAGTCAATAGATATCTCTCCATCCATATCAAAATTATAGATCGCAAACTGTTCCACGGGTGGGATATAATACCAATACAAGGCACAGCTGGCCCCAATATGCTGAAAAGTGGTTTTGACCGGTGCCAAGTTCAATTCATCACCGGAGCCTGGAATTCCATCAGGATCATCTTCTACGAGTTTTAATTTATAACCATTCTGGTCATCCACTCCTGTTCTGATTTGAATTTTAAATATCCCGCAGCCAAATTGTTCTTTGGAAAACTCGGCAAAAGGTATCCATTTTTCCGATGTTTCTTCAGAGGGAGCAAAAATCTGTTTTGCAACCACGGTCTGGCTATCTGGTGTCAGGAGTATAAATGTGGTACTATCCCAATTTGCGCCTTCGAATTCATCGAGATCCGTTCCTGTGTGAAACGATTCCGGATCAAAGATCTCTAATGCAATGGTAAAATCATTACTTACATTACACGGCACATAGAGATTCCACCAGTGAGAATCATTTCCATACTGGTGATTTGACCACCAGTCCCCGTGTTGAACGAGATCTTGTGGTCCATTGGTTTGAATATAGACGGCTGATTCGTCAGGGGGAATGATCCTTTCCCCTGCAGTGACAGTCCTGCTCTGAAAGCTGGTCATGATCAGCATTAGCCCAATGCTGATTTTCATTTTTGTTTGCTTTTGCATAATACGCCCCTTTGGTAAGGTTGTGTTGTTGGAAGTCTCTTTTGTGGCAAGACATCCACAATTCGGTTAAAAGTTGTTCACTATTGGCCTCATCGAAATCGAATTAAATAGTTTGACAAGTTTAATATTTTGATGGACTTGTCGTGAATAACGCGGATTGGGCGCATTGAATAATTTGTTTACTAAATTTATTATTTACTAAAACCGTGCCAAAAAGAGTCTGGAGGAATCGCAAAGATTTGTTTTTGTGCAGAGTGGGTTACGGGTGGGAAATTGTCAAGAGAGTAATTTCCGGAGGACAAAAGAGACGAATCGGTACATTTGCCGTGCCGATGCCACGATTGATATATATGTGAGTACTGTTGTAGGAATGCAAACCTGACATGTATTTTTTGTCCAGATTGGTACGGGATAACAGGGGTCCCCAGCCTGGCAAGCATACCTGACCGCCATGCGTATGACCCGAAAGCTGCAGATCGATATTATTTTGACTTGCATGTTGCAGGAGATCGGGAGAGTGCGCGAGCAGTAATGAGAATGCAGAATCCGGGATCGATTGACTGAGAAAATCGAGGGCCTTGTATTCGTAATTGAAATCAACCCACGCATGCAGAGGGGGGGTAAAATCGGAATGCAATAGCAGTGAATCATCTGTTCGAGTGACCTTTGCATCATCGAACTGGTGTTTGCCTAATTTTGCGCTCCAGACACCTACGGTCCCGTTTTTAAAACGTGACAAAGTGGTATCAGATGCCGTAGCTTGCCATTGAGCGGGCTCTTGCATCGATAGCGGCCATACTTTGGCAGCCATAATCGTGCTGTCGGATAGTGTTTGCACTCTGATTTTAAAATGATACCATGTGCGGGTTTTCAGTTTTACCCGGGTGTCGAGATTTTCACCCTGAAGCAGCGATCCATGCGCATCAAAATGCATAGTGGGTCGATTATGATAAATCCGCAAGCGGTAAAATGCGTCCAGTCCTTTGTGAGCCTGCGAGTAAAATGTTACTCCTATCGCATCCGCATGCTCCAGCAAACGAAATCGGCCCGTATAAATATAATTGCGCCATTGGGATGGGTTTTCGAGGTCGAGATAATGTGAATATGAATTTCGCAAGGATTGTCCGGATTCGAGAACATAGTCTCCATCGGATCGAACAACTTTGAAAAATGTAACCAGATCAGACACAAATCCCGGGTAATCGATTCCTAACACGTACCAGTTGAATGAATTTTTTTCCAGCTTTACCTTGTCATTCGTGAGGACATTGATGTTATGTTCTCGTAATTTGGTGATCAGGATATTCGATGCTTCCTTGTCATTGCCAAAATCATGGTTGCCCCGTACAATAAAGATCCGTTCCGGAACGTGCAATTGTAAGATAAAACGAGTGATTTCATCGAGCTGTTGCATAAATGCGTGACTCTTTGACCTTTCAAAGTCTCCGGATGATTTGAATAAATCACCGGTTATCACAACATAATCTGGGGCGAGTTTTTTGATTTTATCGATGACTTTGATTTCTCGCCGACCCATCGAGCGCATATGCAAATCAGAAATCTGAACCAGTCTCAGAGATTCTCCCTGTGGGATATCACTGGTCGTTACAGTGATATTTTCCACTTTGACAGCAAAGGGTTCGATAAAAACAGAATATCCGATCAAAAGCAAAAGAGCGAGTGCGATAACGATCCAGCGCATAGTCCAAAATTCCTGTAATGTTTCTATTCAATACGGTTGAGTCTGGGATTTGCGTAATTATTATGTACCCGCTCAATCTCTATGTTGTTTTTTTTAAAAAAATGCGTATATTTACAAGCTTGCAAACAACTCTTTTCATGAACTGTATTTAAAATGAACATTTTGTATCTGTCACAATATTTCCCGCCTGAAGTGGGGGCAACGCAGACTCGAGCAATTGAGATGGCTACCTATTTGGCGCGCGCAGGTCACAAGGTGACGGTTTTAACTGAATTCCCGAATCATCCACATGGAATAATTCCCTCTCACTATAAGGGTAAATGGATAGAACATGAACAACTGCGGGGCATCGATATTGTGCGTTGCCGGGTATATGCACGACCAAATAAAACCTTTGTTACGCGTATGGGATTCTATCTTTCTTTTATGCTGACCAGTGCCTTAACCGGGCTGTTTATACGTCATCCTGTGGATGTTGTCTATGCCACCAGTCCGCCTTTTTTTGTCGGGCTGAGCGGTTTGTTCCTGAGTCGTGTAAAGTCAGCCAAATTTGTATTCGAGATACGGGATCTATGGCCCCGTTCGGCTGTAGAATTGGGAGAGTTACGCAATAAAACGTTTATCCGTTGGGCAGAGTGGCTCGAACAAATTTATTATGCCCGAGCTGATGCAATCATCGCCGTAACACGGGGGATTCAATCTGATTTGAAGCAAATGGGATATGATCCCTTTTTGGTGCTGAATGGCACCAACACTCGGCTTTTCAGACCCAAGCCTGGTCAAAAGCAACAATTCGGCTGGAAGGGCAAATTCGTTGTCATGTATGCCGGGATTTTGGGGCTGGCACAAGGACTGGTGCAGCTTTTGGATGTCGTGGAACGATTCAAGAAATTTACTGATGTACAGTTTGTTTTTGTTGGTGAAGGCCCCATGAAGGAAAAGGTTGAAAAATCAAAGGCTGAAAAAGAATTGATCAACCTGCAATTGTTAGGTCAAATTGACAGGGAAAAAATGGCTCAGATACTATCTGCGGCTGATTGTTGTTTGGTTCCTTTGAAAAAAAATCCTCTTTTTCTCGGCGCCCTGCCCTCAAAAATGTTTGACTGTATGGCTTGTGAAAAACCCGTTATACTGAGTGTTGACGGTGAAGCCCGGGAGGTGCTCGAAAGATCAAAAGCCGGAATTTTCGTAGAACCTGAAAATAGCGATCAGATGCAGGAGGCTATTTTTTGGCTCAAGAATCATCCTGATAAAGCCTGTGAAATGGGCAAACGCGGCAGAGAATTTGTCAGACAAAATTTTTCCCGACTCAATCAGGCGGGGCAGTTGGAAACTTTATTACTTGATATTGTACATTCTTGACGAGATGAATATGCGATATGCAATCTATGCACTGATATTTGTACAGACCTTTTTGGTGTCATTTTTTCTGGTTCCTTTGCTCATACGTCTGGCGTTTACCTTTAATATTGAAGACAAGCCAGGCCAGAGAAAAGTACATCGGCGAGCAAAGCCTTTATTAGGAGGAGTTGCTATTTTCTTTTCCTTTTTTGCAACGATTGTCGTCGATCTGGTGATTCTAGTCTTGTTGCGCGAGACGGGATTTGTTCAAGAGACATTGAGGACGGTTTATACGCTTGTGCCTCGTATCATGCGAGTTTTGCCTACTTTGGTGATACTCCTGACAGGTGGATTTTTAATCCACCTGTTGGGGTTAATCGATGACATTTATAAGGAAAAGTTGACCTATAAACCGAAATTTTTGGCCCAGTTTTTCATTACGGTTCTCGTTGTATTCTTGGGTGTAAGAACGCATTTTATGCCGGGGACGTGGCCAGATATTTTGATTTCCATCGTATGGATTGTCGGAGTGACCAATAGTTTTAATCTTCTCGATAACCTCGATGGTTTGACTGCGGGAGTGTCTGTGGTGTCAGCATTGATCTTTGGTGTCGTAGCATTGTTGCAGGGGCAGATATTTATGGTATTTATTTTGCTTGCACTCGCAGGTGCAGCTCTGGGATTTTTGCTGCATAATTTTCATCCTTCAAAACTTTTTATGGGGGATAGCGGCAGTTTGTTTTTGGGATATATGTTTGCCTGTCTTACCATTCTGGGCTCATATGTTGTACAATCCACCCCCTCTCTGGTGCCTGTGGCAATGCCATTATTGATACTCAGTATCCCCCTTTATGACACATTTTCAGTCATGTTTATTCGATGGCGGGAAAACCGCCCTCTTTTTGAAGGAGACAAGCGTCATTTTTCACACCGTTTACTCGATTTGGGGATGAGTCATCGACAAGCAGTGATTTTTATTTATTTGGTTAGTTTTTGTGTCGGTATTACCGCGAGTCTGTTGCCCTATGTGAGTGTTGCGGGCAGCATTGTATTGTTGATACAGGCAGCTCTTATTTATGTGTTGATCACGATTTTGATTGCAATCAAGAACTAGTGGAGCGAGTATGAAAGCATTAATAACAGGTGGAGCGGGATTTATCGGCTCGCATCTGGCAGAGAGACTTTTGGCCAAAGGAGTAAAAGTTTTTATTATTGACGACCTTTCCACCGGCCGTTTGCAAAACATTAATCATATTCGAAATCATCCTCATTTTCATTTGGCGGTTGAAGATGTGAGAAATGAAACGGTCATGGACCGGCTTGTCAGTGAATGCGATGTAATCTATCACCTGGCTGCTGCCGTAGGGGTGGAACTGATTGTCAAGAGTCCGGTCGAAACCATTGAACGAAATATTTTGGGGACAGATGTTGTATTGCGTCTGGCCAATCGCTACCTTCGCAAGGTGCTGATAACATCCACCTCAGAGATTTATGGCAAGAGCGAGGCCGTACCCTTCAAAGAAGATGATGATCGTGTCTTGGGGCCTACAACAAAATCGAGATGGAGTTATTCCAGTTCCAAGGCCATAGATGAATTTTTAGCATTGGCCTATTTTAAAGAAAAGAAATTGGAAACAGTAATAATGCGGTTGTTCAATACAGTGGGCCCTCGTCAAACCGGGCGATATGGAATGGTGATTCCCCGTTTTGTGCAGCAGGCTTTAAAGGGTGAGCCGCTGACTGTCTATGGTGATGGACAACAGGTAAGATGTTTTACGTATGTCCTCGACGTTGTTGAAGCGGCCATAAATCTGATGTCGAACTCTATCGCTGTGGGGCAGGTTTATAATGTTGGCAATGATCAGGGAATTACCATTGAAGCGTTGGCTCAAAAGATCATAGAAAAGACCGGTTCTTCATCAATCATACAATATGTCCCTTATGATAAAGCCTATGAGGAAGGATTTGAGGATATGCGTGTCCGGGTTCCGGATCTATCCAAAGTAAAATCTGCCATCGATTATCAACCTCGCTTTCATCTCAATGATATTCTTGGACTTGTCATTGACCATTTTAAAAAGTCTCAGGAATGATCAATGTGGATAAATGTGAACAAGTTGTTGAAAATCTATTCGAATTAGCTGCTCAATTCTTGAACAGCAGGGTGCTATGATGTTTTGTTCAGCCCTTTTATTTTCTGGACTTACGACAGAACCTTAAGTTGAATATAAACAATATCCATATGTTTTCTTGTTTATCAAAGAAAAGCCTTGATTTTTAATAACTTTAATATTTTTAAGGTTCGTTGAGTGTTAGCTCGGGTTTGAGTTCGATTGAAATGTGGATAACTTGGGGATATCCTTTTTCTCTTTCTGTGCTAGTCTATCCAATCACCCATATCCTATATATAGTCACGATGTGTTCCCAGTTCAGCGGCGGTTCTAAATAATGATTGATTTATTAGCTGATTTTTAGTAAAATTACTAGATGTGGATGTTGCAAGATTTGTGCTCTTGTCTCTGAACCCCTTAATTATTTTTTAAAGGTCATACCAATGATCCGTTCCGATTGGATATTTTTTTGGGTGTTTTTAACCGGCTTGATGATTATTGTCGGGCTATCGGAATGGGTGAGGAAAAGCCAAAAAATGGCACCAGAAAAATCGCGCAAAATGGTTCATGTTCTGGTTGGTCTCTTGGTGGCTTTGACCCCCTTTGTCTTTAGATCCATGTGGCCGATGATCATTCTGGGCTCGGCATTTACCCTTTTGGATTATCTGGCAATCAAATATCATCTGCTAAAGGGTATGCATCATACAGAACGCCATAGCCTGGGAACGGTCTTTTATCCGATTTCCTTTGTTTTGTTGACCATACTGCTGTGGCAGAGTTATAAACCGATACTGGTTATCTCGATGCTGATTATGGCGGTTAGTGATGCTCTTGCTGCTGTTGTCGGTCAGCGGTCTCCTCGTCCGTTGAATTTGCATGATCACCTCGAGAAAAAATCTCTTCGAGGATCCATGACCATGTGGGGGGTAACTCTTGTTATTGTAATATCCACACTCTCTCTGTTTACAATGTTGCAATGGCATATCCAACTCAGCGCTGTGTATATTATCTGGATCGCTATGGTTGTGGCATTTATGGCCACAGCATGTGAACTGGTTTCGGTAAAAGGATCCGATAATTTGACGGTCCCCCTGGGTTCGGCCCTGGTCATGCATTATATGCTGACAAATCCTGAAGCAGAGATGATCGGATTTTCAGTAGGTATGGGGCTATCCTTGATCGCTGCAATGCTGTCAGTTCGATTGCGTTTTCTCGACTTGAGCGGCGCTATTGGCGCTTTTATTCTCGGTGTCATTGTTTTCGGACTGGGCAGATGGGCGTTTACCATACCCATGCTGACCTTTTTCATCTTATCGAGCTTGCTATCTAAATTCGGTCAAAAGAATAAACATGTGGTTAATCTGATTTTCGCCAAAAGTGGAGTGCGAGATATTTTTCAGGTGCTGGCCAATGGCGGGTTGGGTGGCGTTTTTGCCATTTTCTGGTATCTCTATCCGCTGGAACTGTTCTATTTTCTGTTCATCGCTTCTCTGGCTGCGGTCACCGCAGACACCTGGGCGACTGAAATCGGTGTTCTTTCCAGACGTTCGCCCCGCTCTATTCTCGATTTCAAAAAGGTTCCCAAAGGTGCATCCGGAGGAGTTACACTGGTAGGAACTTTGGGTGCTGCGACCGGTGCGATTGTTTTGGTCTCGAGTGGGTATATTGCCAGTCCCCATAATTCCCCCAGACTGATCGGTTTGAACGAATTGTTCTTGCTTATTTTTAGCGGATTTGCAGCGAGTCTGGTCGATAGCCTTCTCGGAGCGACCCTTCAGGCCCAGTATCGGTGTCTCCAGTGCCAAAAAATTACTGAAAAGGAACATCATTGCAATGACAAAGAAACTGTTTTGATAAGAGGCTATAGATGGCTCAATAACGATATGGTCAACATAACTGCTGCATTTTCAGGTGTGCTGTTTTTTTCCTTGGTTTGGTTTTGTTGTTTTTGATTATAACGTTTCAAATAGTGAACCCAATTAATAAACGATAAATAAGGAGGTATCATGACCACGATTCTTGATGTATTTGCCCGTGAGATTTTGGACTCTCGCGGAAATCCTACGGTTGAAGTTGATGTTATACTTGAAGATGGTAGCATGGGCCGGGCTGCTGTACCCTCTGGTGCATCTACCGGTGAACACGAAGCCGTCGAACTCCGTGATGGTGATAAAAGCCGTTTTATGGGAAAAGGTGTGCAACAAGCCGTTAAAAATGTGAATGAAGTCATTGCCAATGAGCTTATCGGTGAGGATGCTGCGGAACAGGTGGTTATCGATCATAAAATGATCGAACTGGATGGCACCCCCAACAAATCAAAGCTTGGTGCCAATGCCATATTGGGCGTTTCTCTTGCTGTCTGCAAGGCTGCAGCCGAAGCCTTTGGTTTGCCCCTGTATCAATATATTGGCGGAACCAATGCTAAAATGCTGCCGGTTCCGATGATGAACATTTTGAACGGTGGATCACATGCTGATAATAATGTTGATCTTCAGGAGTTTATGGTTATGCCTGCTGGTGCAAATAGCTTTGGTGAAGCATTGCGAATGGGTACCGAGGTCTTTCATAATCTGAAATCCGTGTTGAAATCGAAAAATTACAACACGGCAGTAGGTGATGAAGGCGGATTTGCTCCTGACCTGAAATCCAATGAAGAAGCCCTTGAAGTGATTATGGAGGCTATCGAAAAGGCTGGTTATAAGGCTGGAGAGCAAATATTCATTGCCCTGGATCCTGCATCGAGCGAATTTTATGATACAGAGAGCAAAAAATATGATCTGGCTTCTGAAGGACGCAAGCTGGATGCTTCCGAAATGGTCGAGTATTATGCCAATTTGGCTGAAAAGTATCCTATCATCTCTATCGAAGACGGTATGGCCGAGGATGATTGGGATGGCTGGAAAATGCTCACCGATCGCATCGGGGACAAAGTTCAGATCGTGGGCGACGATCTGTTTGTCACAAACACCAAACGATTGACTCAAGGTATTGAAATGGGGGTTGCAAACTCTATTCTGATTAAATTGAATCAAATCGGAACCTTGACAGAAACTCTGGATGCCATCGAAATGGCCAAAAATGCAGGTTATACATCTGTTGTTTCACATCGTTCCGGTGAGACTGAAGACAATACCATTGCCGATGTTGTCGTGGCTACAAATGCCGGACAAATCAAGACGGGCTCAGCGTGCCGTACCGATCGTATTTGTAAATACAATCAGTTGCTTCGCATCGAAGAAAATTTAGGGGGTATAGCCCGATTCGCTGGCCGGAGTGTGGTAAAAAGCAGATAATTTGTTCGAATGAACACAGATTCCGCCTTTTTTTAGGCGGAATCTTTTAATGAAACGTCGAAAAACTGGCTCGGCCATGCCTTTTCGTCTTTATGTTTCACTCAACAGAACTGAGGTTACCATGAGATGGTTCACCAAATCATTGGTCGTATTGCCGTTTGCCATTGACAGACGATGGTATTTGGGCGCTTTGATTCTGTTTTTGCTCTATCTTTTTGTGGGTGGGGGTACAGGATTTATAAAATTTTTTACTTTGAAAAGGCAACAGGACAAGCTTGTAGAGCGAATAGATGGACAAAAAAGATTCTATACCGAACTATCACAATTGGCAAATGATTTGACTTATGATATGGCAACCATTGAAATGATCGCCCGTAGTGAATATGGTATGGCAGCAAAGGATGAAATTATTATTAAGGTGAGACGAGAGCCATGAAACAGAAGGTTAGTCTGGGCAAGCGTTTCCGCGCTTACTTTTTTGCAGGGCTGTTAGTTATTATTCCTCTCGTGCTCACAGTTTATATCGTCTGGAATCTCTTTGTTGCCATCGACGGCCTCCTTGCCACTCCAGTATCTCAGGCGATATACCGGGCGCTTGATATCGTGCCGCGATATCAAACGATCCCGGGACTCGGTTTTATTGCTCTAGTACTCGTTATCCTCTTGGTGGGGTTTATCGCTCGCAATTATGTGGGTAAAAAGCTGCTCGGATATGGTGATGCTGTATTGGGAAGAATCCCTGTGGTGCGCCATATCTATACCACTTTTCAGCAGATCAGCCAGGCATTTTTGGCGGATCATAGTGAAACGTTCAAAAAAGCTGTTTTGATAGAATATCCCCGCAAAGGAATCTATTCTATCGGATTTGTAACTCAGGATACCAGAGGAATCGTTCAGCGCAAGCTGCCTGATGATGTTGTCTCTATATTTTTACCAACAACACCCAATCCAACTTCCGGCTTTTTATTGTTCGTCCCTAAAAAAGATGTCGTTTTGCTCAATATTACAGTGGAAGAAGCGTTAAAACTGGTAATATCCGGAGGGTCTATTGTACCTTCAGAAACCAAAAGGCAAGAACTGATAAACAGTTTTGGAATTGCGCCGGATGAGAATACATTTCAAGCATAAAATGCGAATCCAATCTTCTGCTTTTCAGTGCCATTGCGCAATTTTGCGGCGATGGCTTTTTTTTTCTTGTTGTTTCGCTTTTATATTGACGACAACGCCTGGTATTACCCAACCCATGTTGCAGTCCCCTACGAGCAACCGGCCTTTGGCGAACCTGGGATTTACCCAGGAATTTAATTCCTATATTTGGAGTTTAACCACTGGAACCGAACAGCATTGGAAAAAGTGGCATGTCTCGTTCAGAGAGGGATTTCGGTCTTCACTCCTCAGATTGGGAGTGAACAACAAGTGGAAAGACGATCAGGATGCTTTACTCGAAATATTATATCGATTCTACCCGAGGCTGTCTCTTTTTTCTCATACGCGGTCTGTAGTTTTTAAGGATCGCCTATCGGGATTTAAGAACGATGTTCAAACACATAGCAATATGGTTGGAATCAATTGGCAGCCGCTGTCGGTTCTGCACATACAAGCTGCAGCTGGCCCAAAACTGGATCAGCGCTATGAACAGCGTGATTTGGGATGGTCATACCGTCTGGAAGGTCAGACAGATCGGTTTGATTGGCAAGATTATAGTCATACTCTGGAAATGACCTTGAGTGGAGATCAGCTGGGGTCGCGAAAAAATAACAATGCACAGTTTAATTACCGGATCAATAACTCTTTTTCTCCTGGAACCAGTGATTCGCTATACATTTACACTTTACAACGCAGAAGGGACAATTATTCGTCGATTTTTGGGGAGATTGAAAGTTTTCGGGAAAATTTCAAGGGACTGGATAATTATCTGACTTATCGAGTCAATGACAAAACTGATTTCCAGTTGATTACAATAGTGCTCAACAAAGAGGCACAGGTTCTTAGTTACGGCCAGGAAAGCGAGAATCGCGAGCGACATAGAACCGACCTTTCAATCGATAATCGCATCCAACTGGCATTCGATTGGTCAGGAGGAAGATTGCTGCATGAATTGTCCTATTGGAGCCAAGATCAACAATATGATCTTCAAGTGACAAATTCCGATTTACCTTTTTCCCGGCGTACTGCCTTTATTACACCGGATAACAAAAGCAATCGTCTTTTATTTTCTTCTCGTATGAGCCTGAAAATGGGCCAGGCTGATTCATTGTATGGCTATACCAGTGTTAGTCGGTTTCAATACGACACCCCGGATACGAGTAACTTTGATGACAGAGATGAATTGCGCATCAACTCTACGGTTCACTATTTTTACAGATTGAGCCCGTTTTTGAAACTCGAATTGGAAACGAGCGTAAACCTTTATCATATTGTGTATATTTTTGGGGAACGCAGTGCTGATAATAATTGGAACCGGATCTTGAGACTGAGACCCTCGGTTAAATATACATATAAAGACAAATTTAAACTAAGCCAGGCGGTTGAGGTGTTGGCGAATTATGTTGACTATGATTTTGAGGCATTTATTCCAACAACTAAAAGTTTTGTTTTTCGTAAATTTGCTCTTGATGACTCTTTAACCTGGATTCTTTCGGATCGATCCACGATCAATGTGGATTATCGTTTCCAGATGGAAGAAAATGGTCAGTTGTTCTGGCAAGAATGGAGTGAACGTCTCATGCTCACCCGTCAAAGTCATTGGATAAAATGGTTTTGGAGATACAAAACGAACAAGGGTTTGAGTATTGCCCCGGGTATGACTGTTTATCTTCGCAAAGCATGGCGCCATCAGACCGATCCATCAGGAATCAATAAAAAGACGGCCTTCTCGGAGCATACGAGCTATGGTCCTGTTCTCAGAATCTTGTATAACCCTGCGAATAAGCTCAGGCTGGTCATCGATGCCATCAGACAACGTGTAAAGTCAAACAATTTACCAGAATACTATATCAATACGATAAATTTCAGTCTGCAATGGGCGTTTTGACAAAAATGCGGTGAATCAATATGAGTCCCAAAAAAGAAATATTTACAATGACCATTCCTTCGGATCCGGAACAAATTCAGGTCGTTGAACAAAAAGCTGAAGAACTCTCGAACACTATTCCCTTTACCCCGGATGAACGAGACAGTCTGGCCATCGCGATCACCGAAGTGGTTGCAAATGCTATTTTTCATGGTAATAAAGAGGCAAGAGATAAAAAGATTTTTATAAAATTCATTCTTGATAATACCTCCTTAGAGGTGCGTGTCCGTGACCAGGGCGGTGGATTTCAATTAGACCAGGTGGCAAATCCCCTACATCCGGAGAATCTCTTAAAAGATAGCGGGAGAGGAATATTTATTATTCGTACCTTGATGGATAAGATTGAATATAAATTTCATAAAGATGGAACCGAAGTCATTATGTTCAAGAGACATGATCCGTCGTCAGAATATTAAGGAGTGCAAATACCATATGTTTTTTTCAAAGAGCATCACTATAATGGTTGTTTTTTGTGTAATGCATCCTGCTCTTGCCCAATTTGGATTCGACAGAATCGATGATGATCCGCTTTCTGCCTATGATCAGCTTGACTTTTGGTCCAGTCCGCGTTTCAATCGCATCGAAGGAGCAGTTATGCATGGGGGACTATTTTTTAAACCCTGGATGCACTCTCCTGTTGCGACCCGATTCGAGCTAGGCTATGCGACAAAACGCGAAAAAACAAATTTTTCTATTGGGTTGGAATATCGTCTATTCCGGCGCGAACGTTTGATTTTATATACTGAATATTTCGATGAAACCATGACCAATGACCATTGGATTATGGGAACTCTGGAGAATTCGCTGGCGGCCTTGTTTTTGCGTGAAGATTTTCGTGATTATTATGGCAAACGAGGATGGCGAATCTTTGCCGATAAACGATTCGGTGAAACGTTTATCCTGAGATTTGAACACAGTCTGGCTCGATATGAAAATATGGCGACATTTAGTCATTTTAGCGGTACCCTGTTTGGGGGTGATAAATCGTTTCGTCCCAATCCTGCCATCGTTCCGGGTCTGGAAAGATTATGGAAAATGACTGCATTTATAGACCGGCGGGATAATCCTTCTTTCCCCAATTCGGGTTGGATGTTAATTGCCAATCTACAGTCTACTTTTGGGGATTTTAAAACAACAGGCCTCTTTTTATCAAACAAGATATATGTGCCCGCTTTTAAATATCAACGATTGATCATCGAAAATCTGGTCGGTAGCCAAACAGGAAGCATTGCCCAGCAATATCTCATCCCAATCGGCGGGGTAGGAACATGCCGCGCTTTTTCAGATTTTGATCATTATGGGCAAAATCTGTTGCTGGCTCGTTTACACTATGTCTTTGGTGGACAATTGCTGAAAAGAGCGGGGATCATTGATTGGCCTATTATGGATTCAGCTTCTCTTGGTCTGTTTTTCGAGATTGGCGATGCCCGGGGTGAACAAGAATCCTTTAGTACCTTTTTCCAGGCTATTGATAATTTTAAGCCTTTGGCCGATGCAGGAGTATCTTTTCTCTTGTTCGATGGCTTTTATCGTGTCGATCTAAGCCGGCAAATTATTTCCGGTGATGGAAATTGGCGATTAACCATGCGCCTTTTTAATAAACTCTAAGGAATATCGCTTGCGCTTATCTTTATTTTGTTTTTTTGCAGTTGTCTTGGGATTATTTCATCCGACTCGAGGACAAGAACAACCAGATAGTCTGATTGTCAGGGAAATTATTGTTTTGGGAAATGAAAAAACCCGGGAATATGTGATCAGACGGGAATTGAAGACAAAAATTGGGCAGCCACTGGATTATTCTTTGTTGGAGCAGGATCGTAAACGTATTCAAAACTTGCAGTTATTTAACAAGGTTGTGATCGAACCTGTCGCTACCGGTGATGGGGTCGCCTTGCTCGTTGTGGTTGCCGAGAGATGGTATATTTTTCCATATCCTATTCTCTTTTATAATGAAAGAGATGTGAAAAAACTCTCATATGGAGGGGGGGTTGTACATCAAAATTTTCGCGGAATGGCCACTATAATCGGCTTGTCTGCGTGGTTTGGCTTTAACCCTGGCTTTCAACTCTATTATCGTAATCCTTATTTTAATCGCGATCATGAACTGTATACCTCGTTTGGGCTGTATTCTCGTAAACTCAAAAGCCTGGCAACAAATGTGGAACGCTTTGATGAGACTCATCGGGGGGGAACCTTTGGACTGGGAAAGCGATGGGGATATCATACATTTACGACTTTAACCATGGGTTACCGGCGTATCTCTTTTCCGGAATCCTTTAAGGAATGGAGTCACAGCAAAGATGGAGTAGATCATTTACCCTCTCTGTCACTCGGTTTGAAATACGATAATCGTGACTTGATCGAATACCCGAAATCGGGTTGGTTTGCAGAAATCAATGTAAATAAAGTTCATTTTCCGGGAGAAATCGATTATACTCAACTGGGTTTTGATCTTCGCGTCTATATCCCTCTTTTTTTTCGATCTGCTCTGGCGGCGCGTGTCGCCTATAATCGTGTGAACGGTGACACCCCTTTTTATGCAAAGACCTATGTCGGATATTCTGAACGAATACGTGGTCAATTCGGGCTGCGCCGCGCTGGTCAGCAAAGAGCCCTTGGCAGTCTTGAATTACGTATTCCAATAATACCCGTAACCTATTTCAGTCTAGGCGGCGAAGGCTTGCTAGGAGATTATAGCAATAACTTACCCTTTGGAATATCTGCAGGTATTTTTTATGATGGTGCTGCCCTATGGACAACCCAGGAAATGACTGAATGGAATACCCTGATCGAGGGATACGGTCTGGGGATTCATTTTCATTTGCCCTATATACAATTATTGAGAGTAGAAAGAGCCTGGGATCCGCTCGGACATCAGCAGTGGATAGTGGATGTGGGGGTCTGGTTTTAAATGTCACACCAAGAGAATTATTACATCGAGCCCGGCAAGGTTACCGGGCGAACCTTTACCCTTGAAGGCGAAGAAAGCAAACATGCTATCCGTGTGTGCAGAAATAGAATCGGAGACGAGATCGCTGCGGTTGATGGGCAGGGAAATACCTTCAAAGGAAAGATAGATAGAATCGAAGACCAGTCCTGTCGGGTGCAAATTATCGAAACCGGCAAAAATTTGAATGAACCGAAATTACGCCTGACACTTGCTCATGCATTGCCCAAAGCGACTCAATTTGATCTGGTCGTTGAAAAAGGCACTGAAATAGGGGTTTGTGCATTTGTTCCTCTTGTCAGTCAATACTCTATCGGTCAATCAGACAATCGGCTGGAACGATGGCGAAAAAAGGCTCTTGCTGCGATGAAACAATGTTTGCGCAGCTATTGTCCGCCGGTATACGCTGTACAGAATTTTAAAGACTATGTAAGAGTGTGCCCGAAACCGGCGTTTATAGCTTTGGAATCGGAAGATTATAACTCTTTAAACAGTTTAAGTGAATGCAACCAGGCGACTCTGTTTGTCGGTCCAGAGGGCGGTTTTTCTGATCAAGAAATTGAATTTGCACTATCACTGGATATCAAGCCTCTTTATCTTGGAAGCAGGCGGTTGAAAAGTGAAACCGCAAGTCTGGTAGGGATAACCAAGCTCTTGGTGTTGAGTGAGGATATTTAGTTTAACGATCAAGGAGGAGTCTATGGATTGTTTGTTTTGCAAGATTGCGGCTAGAGAGATTCCGGCAAAAATTGTTTATGAAGATGAGGAACTCGTTGCCTTTGAAGACATTTCACCCCAGGCACCGGTGCATATCTTGGTGATTCCACGGCAGCACATTGCGCGGCTCAATGACTTGCAACCCGAACACGACGAGCTTTTAGGGAAAATTGTCAGACTGGCCAAGCGATTGGCAAAAGAAAGGGATATAGACGAGCCGGGCTATAGAGTGGTTATGAATTGTAATGAGCAGGCGGGTCAAAGTG